>CASBPW010000001.1 GCA_949127685.1 Candidatus Sivonenia alaskensis PMM_0068
ACGCCGCCAAGCGCAATCGGCGGATAGCCAGTGGAGGTAATTGGAGCATTTGGCCCAGGGTTTCCGCCAAGGCTGCCACCTGCAGGGAGGCCATCGGATTGTAGGGGTCTTTCGCATCTACCTGTTGGGCAATGCGTAAGAAAGCCTGGAGCTTATTGGCCGTTAGGTTACGCCCTAAAGGACTGGGCTGGAGTAAGCGCTCCGTTTCAGCACTATAGGCAAATAGCTTATCTTCAGTCTCCTGGAGATTCGTCACAATCTGGGCAATAACGCCACTCAAGTCTTCTTGCTTTGTTGTGTCTATTTTGTGGATCGCTTCAGCCCGAGCCCGCATACTTTCTGCTAACGGTGCGTCATAGACTCCAATCCGGTCTAAAGCAATGTGCGCAGCTTGGTAAACCAGCGTTTCATCAAAGGTCCAAAGACCATAGAACTTGCGTTCTGTATCTTCTTCAGGACGCCCTTCTGGGCCATAGTCTTCTTCGGTCAATTCCTGACAAAGGCAAGCCGCTGCATAGTCTGGCGCCAGGATAATCAGGTTCCATTCTTCAGCGACCGGATCATCGGTGGATAGGCTGAGTAAATGGACATTTTCCATACTGCCGGTAGGATGTTCGGCAAAACCACTATCTTCCACCGCCATAATCACAACATCTTGGGCGTGCTTGGCCAATTCGTGATACCGGTCTGCCTCTTCGAGATAAAATTTGCCCTGCTGGAAGGTGGTAATCATCAGGGGGAGGTCTTTTGCTTTAGCCCCTTTGCGCAGTACGTGGTCTTCCATCGCATGGCAGATAGCTACCAGCGTATTTTTGAAATAGACGCGAAAACTCTCGGGCAGATTGCCGCCGACAGCATTCTGCTCAAGCTGTTCTCTCAGGTTGTAAAGAATCGAGTTTTTACGCACCTACCCCCCCATTCCCGGAAAATGACGAATCTTAGCAGAACCATCAAATGTAAGTTGTCCTCGGCGAATATCACAGCGGTGCATTCGCAGAGCAACCCCGTCTAGCTTGAATTTATCTAGGTCCATCAAGCTATTGATATGACCTAAAATCGCTTGAGCCACTGCCTGGGATCGTTCACTGCCTTCTATTATGGAGTCACTGAACAAAATGCGGCGGTCTTCTTCCAAAGTAATCTTCGTCTGCAAGCGGATATCTAGTGGTTCGCTCTCTTTGCCCACTGAAATCTGACTATAAAGTAGCAGAATTCCTCCATCCTGGAGTTCCACCCCCGTATTCCTGAAATTGAGGGGTTGTCCTTCAAAAGTCAGCATTTGCAGCTTTTCCACAATGAAAGGAGTATTGAACGAGCGACTGAGGTCTTTCTCGGTCAGCACTACACTCATCGTTCCACTCGTCGGCTGACGGAGCTTAATCTTGCCGCCCATTAGGCTACTCAGATCGATGGCAACCGCCTGTACCCGCAGGTCCATGCGAGCCACCCGTAGCCCATTGCGCATTTCCAAGCCACGACCGACCAAATCAAAGCCATCAAGGCTCCCCTGGAGGATCTTGCTGACAGGATTGGCCCGGACCTTGGCATTCAGGCTTTCGGTTGTTTTGAATAGAGCGGCGATAGCTGCAGTAGCCACCGAGCCGACCCATTCATCTCCCCCTTTATTTTGAAACGGAGAGAAAAGGGAACTGAGCATGTGCGGCTTCCCAAACGCAGCAGTAGTAAAGAGCCCCAGAAAACTCCGGGTCTTTCTTTCATCCTATAGGAGGTTTTCCGATTCTCCAGTACGAATAAGCTATGCGATCAATTAGGCTTGCTTATCGACTACAGAAGAATCCTTAGACTCAAGAGATTTTTTTTCTTCCTCAGCAGCACCTCTTTTCAGTTCTGCTTCAAACTCATTGGAAGCTTGCCTAAAACTCTTCGTCGCTTGCCCTAGCGTTTTCCCCAGTTCTGGAATTTTCTTAGGGCCAAAAATTAGTAGGGCTACTACTGCTATGGCGCCTAATTCCAAAGGACCCAAGCCAAACATATGAATACCAAGACTTCAGATAGCCTCAGTATAGCGAATTGCAGCCGATAAGAAAAAATAGAGTAGCCAGGGTAGGGACTAGGACAGGGGAAACAAGAGGCGATAGAAGCACAGACTATTCATCGCCAGTAGGGTCAAGCTTGCAGAGTGGATTTGCCAGCCCAGCGGCGAGGGGGCGACCTTTTCGCTCACCATAGCGAGGAGTGCAGCATTGACGGAATAGGTCAGCGCCAGCATCTGGAACGCCCACCAGTCAGACCCAAAACCGATTAGGCCCGAAACAAACGCAAATAGAAACATGGCAAGGGCCACGGCCCGAGGGGGGTCTACTTCGCTCCAGTGGCGCAGTTCTTCCAGGCTACGGCTCAATTTGGAATATAGATTTTGTGGAAATGACACGCGCATAACGGGGAAATTGATCACTGCCGCCAGATTAGCAAACTCTCACCTTTTGCAACCACCATTGCACCGTCTGTCGGGTGATGATATCCCAGGCAAATCTTTGCTGAACCGCTTGTTGCGCATTATGAGCCAGTTTTTGGGCTAGGTCCTGATGGGTCAAAAGCCGCAGAATCGCCCAGGCGAGATGAGCGCCACTTTTTGGCGGGACTTTGAGGCCACTATATTCATCCGCCACAATTTCAGCGAGCCCACCCACATCAGAAACGACGATAGGAACTCCTACCGCCATCGCTTCCAGGGCCACAATGCCAAATGGCTCGTAGAGACTGGGAAATGCACCTATATCAGCAACCCGGATCAAAGCCTGGAGTTCTTCCTCGGGGAGATACCCTGTGAAGTGAACCTGCTTTTCTACCCTTAGCTTCTGGCTACGACGTTGGAGTTCTTCCAGATACGGTCCACGGCCCACGAGGACGGCCTTGGCATTGGGCATATTGCCCAACAAATGTGGCATCGCCTCTACCAGATAGCGACCTCCTTTTTCATGGACCATGCGCCCAACAAAAAGGATCAGTTTCTGGTCTTTGGTGACGTAGCGCTCTCGCACCAAAGCTTTTTCTTCTGGGCTAAATTCAGGGCGGGTGTCCAGTTGGATGCCATTCGGGAAAATGCCAATTTTGCTGGCGGGAACCTGAAATAGGGCCTGAAGTTCTTCTTGCATCGATTTAGAACAAACGATGAGGCTATCGGCCCGATGGGTGAGCCATTCTTCCATCTTGTGTATATGGCGCTGGAGGGCATGGTGTATGCCACCCATGCGTCCGGATTCTGTCGCGTGCAGGGTCGCACTCAAATGAATCTTCCACTGCTTTTGGAGGGCGAGGCCTGCTTCCGCTGTGAGCCAATCGTGGCAATGGATCAGGTCAAAAGGTTGTTCATTATGCAAGGCTGGAGCTTTTTCCCGAATCTGCTGGTTAAAGGTACGGACCCAACCCAAGAAGTCTTCATGGTCTGTGGGCGGATCTAAAACATAGTCGACTTGGACGCCATTTAGGGTTTGGGTCTTACCCCTGCTATGTTCATCGGGAGCAACGGTCAAGACATGAACTGCATGGCCTTGAGCAACCAAGGTTTCACAGAGTCCTTCGCAGTGCCGTGCCAATCCTCCGACAATCCGTGGAGGATATTCCCAAGTGAGTTCAAGAATCCGCATGGCCTGGGCGTAAAAAGTACCTTATTGTCCCATGCGTCCTGGTTTTAAAAGCGTGTCGCCCTGCGCTTAAAAGTTGATGTCATCGTCCTCGTCCGCAGCTTCCATGGGAACCAGTAAGGGAGGATCGGTTTTACCGGGTACCTCATGATCGGTCTCTGACACAATCTGGCCTGCAAAAAAGTCGGCCAAAGAACGGGAAGCCTGGTCTAGTTCCCCCATGTCATGGAGCGCGACTTTGCGCGGACGTTCCGTCTCGTCTTCTTTCGGCAAAATGGAAGCCCGTGCAGGCAGGTCTCTGGCCATGGAGGGAGCCGGTTCAGAGGAACGAAAGGCTTGAGCGGGGGAAAAGACAACGACTTCCGCTATAGGCTCTTCTGGCATAGCCTCGGTTTCTTTTCTCAGCACAAAGGTCACTTCCATCGGGATATAGCCCAGGGTTTCCAGGAAGGCTTTGTCGAGTCTCTTTTTAGACAGAAAGGCCTTGAACTGTCTGATTAAATTGAGGCTGGAAATCCCAAAAACTACTTTGTGAGGCGCTTCTGAAACCGGTTTGATATGGTCTATGAAAAAGGGACGACACTGAATATCTAAAAGACTTGCAAATTTATTCCAGTCACGAGCGAGGGTACTAGAGCCAGCCACCGCCAGTATTTTGGCTGGAGGCGAAGGCAGTCTAGTCGGGACCACGGGTGGGGGTGTAGGAGCTGCACTAGAAACTGGACGAGGTGGTGGAGTTATAGGAGCAAGCGCAGGGGCTTTCGTCTCCGTCTCATGCAGAAGTCCCAGGAGCGTCACTTCCAGCCATAGCCTGGGCTGGGTAGTGTTTTTGATCAAGGGTTCAGAAGCTTTGAGGCGTTCTTGAACCGAGAGAATTTGAGACAAACTGAGGTTTTTCGCCCGCTCCAAGAGCGCTGTCCATGTGGCAGCGGTCACGGAGACTAAGTCCCGACGGTCAGGAGATTGTTGGGCAATCAAAAGATCGCGACAAAAAGCCGTCAAGTCCTGAATCACCTGGATCGGTTCTTTGCCCGTATCCATCAAGCGACGGGTCTGGGTTAGGACCTGGATGCTATCCCCCGCGTTTAAGCTATCCCAGAGGGTGAGCAAATCTCGTTCTGGGACAGCTCCCACCAGATTCCAAATCGCTTCGACCCCAATTTCTCCTTCTAAAAGACTGAGTTGGTCTAGTAAACTCTCCGCATCTCGGAGCCCCCCTTGAGCAATCTGGGCGACGAGTTCCAAGGCTTCTGGCGTAATCGAGATTCCTTCGACGGTCGCAATATGGGTCAGATGAGTCACCATGGCCCCCAGCGGAATGCGCCGAAAGTCAAAGCGCTGGCATCGGGAAATAATCGTGGGCAAAACCCGTTGAGCGTCTGTGGTGGCTAGGATAAAGACCACCCGATTGGGGGGCTCTTCTAGGGTTTTCAGCAAGGCATTGAAAGCAGCGTTGCTCAACATATGCACTTCGTCGATGATATACACCTTGAAACGAGCCTGAACCGGAGCAAATTGCGCTCGCTCAATCAATTCCCGAATATTGTCTACGCCCGTATTGCTAGCCGCATCAATTTCAATGATGTCTAAGGCAGAACCGCGCGTGATGCTGGTACAAAGCGCACAGACGCCACAGGGCATTGGAGTAGGCCCCTGGATACAGTTTAGAGACTTAGCCATAATCCGAGCCGTAGAAGTTTTGCCGGTACCTCTAGAGCCGGTGAATAGATAGGCATGGGCCGTCCGGTCCGAACGGATCGCACTACTCAGCGTACGGACAATCGCTTCTTGCCCAACAATTTCCAAAAAGGTTTGAGGACGGTATTTGTGATAGAGAGGTTCGTAGGTCATACCAAGACTATCTTCCCGCTTTTTCCAGCTTTGCGCGACCTTTCTAAAACGGGAAGGGAAAAGTAAGTTTGATGTTTGGAGGAGACTATTATCGAGTCACTAGAGAGTCCTTCTAGCATCGAGATTGCTTGCTAGGATTCCCTAGCCCCTCAGGAATAAGTGCCATCGTCGCAGACATGCTGTAAAAGCGTAACCGGATTTGTTAGAATGCGAAGGTCTAAATCCAGCGGTAGGGTCATTTTTGTCCTTGTTAGCTTGGTCTAGTTACTTCAAAGAGACGAAAAATGACTATATTTGTTGGCAATCTGCCTTTTTCCGTAAGTGAACAAGCAATTACGGATGCTTTTGCTGAGTACGGTACTGTAAAGTCTGTCAAAATCCCAACGGATCGTGAGACAGGTCGCCCCCGTGGTTTTGCCTTCGTAGACATGGACAACACAGCGTCCGAAGACACGGCTATCAAGGAACTTGACGGCGCAAGCTGGGACAATCGCGCCATCCGCGTGAACAAAGCTGAACCTAAGCCAGAGCGTTCTAACGACAACCGTGGTGGTGGACGCGGTCGCTATTAAGCTTCTGCGTTCGTTATAAGACCCTGCCCTCGCTTGGGGGTTGGGTCTTTCGTAGGTATGTCAGGCGTTAAAATCAAAGGGCCTGAAACTTTTGTAAGAACATGCCCTATCCTCAACGCATTGAACCCCAGCCGGGACAAGAATCTGTTTGGGATTATCCCCGTCCTCCCCGTTTGGAACCCACACCCAAGCACCTCACCATTACCTTCCATGGTGAGATCATTGCTGATACGAAGAAGGCTTGGCGGGTTCTAGAAACCAGTCATCCTCCGGTCTACTACCTTCCACCGGAAGACATCCGCATGGAGTTTTTGACGCGCACTCAGCGCCGCTCTTTCTGTGAATTCAAAGGGTCTGCGAGCTACTGGACAGTGAAAGTAGGCAGTCAAGAAGAAAAAGATTGTGCCTGGAGCTACGAGAATCCAACTCCGGCCTTCCAACCGATCAAAGGCTATATCGCTTTCTACGCAAGCAAAATGGATGCCTGTTATGTGAACGATGAAGAAGTGGACTCCCAGGAAGGAGATTTCTACGGCGGCTGGATCACGTCCGATATTGTCGGGCCCTTTAAGGGTGCAACGGGGACTTGGGGCTGGTAATTTCTGCCATGCTTGATCGCATGCTCCTCTTAGGCCCGATATATCACGTCTTTCTTCCTCATTCCGGAACTTGATATTCCAATTTCCCTAACATAATCAAGCTTTCTAAGTCCTCTGCGGCATCATCCATATAGGTTTTTACAACAGTCCGAACTTGCCCTAATAGCTCTTCACCCGCACCTCCTAACATGCGGCTGAGGTCAGCAATATCTTGAGCACGGCTGGCTTGTAATTTCATCAGGACCAGATAGGGCAACGCGATAATAGGTAATCCCGTAGGATCTAGGTTTGGATTTTGGACCGCTTGCGTTACCCAAGCTTCTGAAGATTCAATCACATCCAGAACTGTACCATCCGCTAGTTGCCAACTGCTGCCCCCAATAGTCAACAGCCCTATCTTCTTACCGCTTGCCTGGTTAAGTTCTCGATAAAGGCCAGGGGCATCTTGGCTAGACACGAGGATGTCTATATCCAGCGTCATTCGTTCAGGCATATACAACCGTGTTGCGACTCCTCCGACAACGACAAAAGCAGTCTCGCGGATAATGCGATTCAGGTCTGCCACGGGATAGGCCCAAGTTCTTGATTGCATCAATGCTAAGCTGCTGCCGCTACCAAGACGCACCCTTTTTTGCACCAGTGCGATGTACTGCTTACGTCTAAGCTTGCCTAAATCCTGTGGGGTAGTTGAAGGATTAAAAGAAGGATTAATCGTCATCTCTAGCCAAATTACGGATTGCGATCATATCAAACGTAGCATTGGCAAAGAGACACTTTTTCTGATCCGTAGTATTCATGACTCCAAGGAGGGCGATTGAGTTTGCAGTCCTGCCGGGATTAGCCAGCGGTCCAGCACGTCAAACCCAAATTGGACGAGTAAGGCAAGGACCGCGGCGGGAATGGCCCCTGCTAATAAGGTGGCGTTGTCATTAAGGGCTAGGCCAGAAGCGATGCGTTCGCCATAGCCTCCGGCACCGATAAAAGCGGCAATCGTCGCAGTGCCTACGTTAATCACCGCAGAGGTTTTAATACCTGCCAGAATCGTGCGGGCGGCGAGGGGCAATTCTATCAAGCGCAAACGAGCCACGGACGGTAAACCAAGGGCAAGGGCTGACTCTTTCAACGAAGAAGGAATATCTGATAGGCCGGTGTAGGTGTTGCGGACAATTGGCAACAGCGCATAGAGAAAAAGAGCAACCAGCGCCGAGGGAGTCCCAATCTGGAAGAGAGGAATCAAAAAAGCCAGCAACGCTAGAGAAGGGATAGTCTGAATCACGCCAACGATAGAAAGGATCGGTTGCGTTGCCCGAGGGACCCGTGCCGCCCAAATCCCCAGAGGAACGCCAACCAGAACCCCAAATCCCAAGGAAATAAATACCAGGGAGATGTGTTCCGTGGTCAATTTCCAGAAATCGTCCCCAAAGAGTTTGGTAAGAAAGGATTGTTGTGGATCTGCCGTAGTGGGAGCATTTACTTCCTTATTTAAAAACCCGGCGGCAATCGTGGCAAAGCTCTTCCCTTCCAGTTCTGCTTCAGCATTCATGGCAATCATGCGCTTTTCTGAGATTTTGCCTTCTAGTTTTTGCAAGGCGGCCCAGGTTTTGGGCAGACGTTGCGGCAAATCCAGCCGATAGAGCAGCACCGCCTCATAGGAGGGGAAAAATTTGCGGTCATCGGTCAACACCCGCAGTTTGTAGCGGTCGATTTTGGCATCCGTAGTATAGATATCGGTGATATCAATCTGGCCTTGGGCGATTGCTTCATAGCTCAGGCCGTGGTCGATACCGCGTGGAGTTGAAAAAGGCAGCCTGTAGGCTTTCTGGAGACCAGGCCATCCATCGGCACGTCCCAGAAATTCTTGGGAAAGGGCTATTTTTAGCTCCGGGTGTTTTGCCAAATCGGAAAATGTACGAATCCCCAGGGCTTCGGCCTTTTCTTCAGGCATCGCCAGGGCATAGGTATTGTTAAAACCAAGTGGAACGGCAACCCCTAAGCCCATCGGGGCCAGTTGCCGGTTGAGGGTGGCGATATCGGCAGGAGCCTTATTCTTGAGAATTTCCTTATCCAAGGTTCCGACGTATTCAGGGTAAACATCGATACTGCCCCCTTTAAGCGCAGCAAAAACAATGCCTGTATTACCCAAACCTTGTTTATGAACCGCTGTAGTCCCTTGGGTAGCTTCAGCCGTCTGTTGGATGATTTCCCCAAGAATATAGGACTCGGTGAACCGTTTGGAACCTACGGTCAATTCCTGAGCGAAGACGGTCGGGGTAAGCAATAGAACTATCCAGCATGCAATCAGTATTCTCAAAGCACCGGCTCCTCGAAGGATGGCAGAGGCGAACGCTGAGCACGGATGAAGTCTGTGACATAGGGCTCAACCGGACGCTCAAGCAGGTCAGCCAAAGACCCCTGCTGCACTATCCGACCTTCGCGTAACAGGACAATCTCATCCCCAAAATAGGCTGCTTCGCCCATATCGTGGGTTACCAACACCACAGTTTTTTTCAGATCCGTAAAGATGTTCTTGAGTTGGGTCTGCAGTTCGCTGCGCGTAATCGGGTCAAGGGCTCCCAGCGGTTCATCAAAGAGCAGAATGGCAGGGTCAAGCATGAGCGCACGCATCAGCCCCACCCGCTGTCGCTGCCCCCCGGACAAGTCTTTCGGATAACGGGATAGCGCCGTCCGAGAAAGTTGGACTAAATCGGATAAGGCTGTTACTCGCTGATTAATTGCCTCAGAAGAACGCTTAAGGAAACGAGCTAAGAGGGTGACATTCTCTTCCGCCGTCAGATGGGGAAACAGACCACCATCCTGAATCACATAGCCAAGGCCGTGACGCATCACTTCCGCATTATCAGCGGTTAATGCCTGCGCTCCCAGGAGTACACGCCCTCGATCGGGACGAATCAAGCCAACGATAATACGTAGCAGCGTAGACTTACCACAGCCACTCGGCCCAATCAAGACCGTAGTAGCACCGGCTTGAAAGACCAAGGTCGTCGAGGCCAGAGCGGTCTGCTTGCCATAGGTCTTCGAGACATTCTCGACACAAATCATAGGTACATGCCAATACTGTTCAGATAAGGGTTAGGCAGTGCTGGGAGATGCACTTTTAGCGGGTGGCCAAAAAGCTCATAAATACAGAGCCCAAGACTGCTCCAGCGATGACTTGCACTGGAGTGTGGCCTAAAAGTTCTTTTAGGCGTTTTTCGGCGTATTGTGGCTTTTCTGTAAATAAATCTTCAATCATCTTATTCAGAATTCGGGCTTGTTTTCCGGCAGCTTGCCGAACCCCTGCGGCGTCATACATAACGATAAAGGCCATGATCGCAGCAATGGCAAATTCTACACTGTCAAACCCTAGCTTGATGCCAACGCCCGTAGCCAGGGCCGTTATCAAGGCAGAGTGAGAACTAGGCATTCCTCCCGCCTGTACCAAAACCCTGAGGTCTAGTTTGCCCGTCTGAAAAAAGGTCAAGATCAGCTTCAGTCCCTGGGCGGTAAACCCTGCCAGAATAGAGATCACTAAGACATCGTTTTGTAAGGCTTGCGCTAGAGGCGATAGAGAAGACACAACCAGTCCTCTAATAATGACGCTGAGTGATGAAGTCAGCCAGATGTTCTAAGATAACCGCTTTTTCTCCAAAAGGCTTCAGAGTGGCTTTAGCCTCCGCAATCAATTGCTGGGCTTTCGCTTTGGAAGCTTCTATTCCCCAAAAGCTCGGATAGGTGGCTTTGGCCTGGGCAAGGTCTTTGCCGGCTGTTTTACCCAGTTGCTCATCGGTAGCCGTTATATCCAGCACATCATCAATGATCTGGAAGGCGAGGCCAACTTTGTGGGCATAGCTAGATAAGAGTTCTACCTGAGCAGAACTGGCGCCTCCCAAGAGGGCCCCAGAAACCACAGAAATTTCTAACAAAGCTCCAGTCTTGTGTTCATGGATGTACTGGAGGGTCTCTAAGGCAATCTGCTTACCTTCTGACTCAATATCCACCACTTGACCACCCACCAAGCCCGTTGCACTAGCAGCCAATCCGAGACGCCGCACTACTTCCAGAACTCTTTGAGCAGACACGGCCTCTGTTTCGGCAATGACCTGGAACGCGTAGGCCAAGAGAGCGTCTCCAGCCAGAATGGCCATCGCTTCACCATAGATCTTATGATTTGTGGGTAGTCCCCGCCGATAGTCATCATTGTCCATCGAGGGCAAATCATCGTGAATGAGCGACATCGTATGAATCATTTCTAGCGCACAGGCGGTAGGCATAGCCATATCCGTGGTTCCTCCCGCCAATTCACAGGTAGCCAAACAAAGCACAGGCCGCAGCCTTTTGCCACCGGCGAGCAGAGAGTAGCGCATAGACTCATAGAGCCGGACCGGATAGAGAACAGGCACAAAGCGCCCCAGGTTCTCCTCAATCAGGGCTTGACGACTCTGTAAGTAACTCATGAGGTCAAAAGTCTGAGCAGTCATCGCTCTAGCTAGAAATGCTCTCCTATTGTTGCAGATAAGGTTGACTCTGTTTAAGAATCAGCGGATTAGCGCTATGACAAAAAGCGAATTTGGTCTGTTTTTCAAACTATCTCGAAAGTTAGGAGAAGAGCATGGGCATCAAAATCACAGATTTAGGCCCATACCATGATCTACGATAATGCAGGCAACCCTAAGTTGCTAAAGCCCTCTAAAAATGGATCTTGATAAAATTTACGAACAAATAGAACACTTGGTTATGCTGCATTCTCCCAGTGGAGATGAAGTGCAAATAGACCAGTATCTTCTTGCTTTTCTATTGGGAATGGCCAAGGCCACGCACAAGGTCTGGCAGGATGCAGCTGGAAATATCATCTATCTCATTCCGGGACAAAATCCTGCTCAATCAGTCGCTATCACCGCGCACAAAGATGAAATTGCGATGATGGTCCAACGGATTGAGCCGGATGGCCGTTTGCGTTTAGCGCGGGTGGGCGGCTCTTTCCCTTGGATCTATGGAGAAGGCGTAGTGGATATCCTGGGCCATGAACCGGAGACAGGAAACCACCTCGAAGTGCAGGGTATTCTCTCTTTTGGGTCTCGCCATGTCTCTCATCAATCCCCTCAACAAGCGCAACAAAACGACGCCCCTTTAACCTGGGATGACGCCTGGGTGGAGACTTTTCGCACCTCAGAAGAATTGGCTGCTCAAGGCGTGCAACCGGGTACACGGGTCGTGATTGGCAAGCATCGCAAACGCCCTTTGCGGATGGGGGATCGAGTCGCCAGCTATACCCTAGATAACAAAGCTTCCGTGGCGGTATTGTTGCTCTTAGCAGAAACTTTATTTCAGCCTAGAATCCATACTTATCTGGTATTTTCTGCGCGGGAAGAGATTGGTTGCTTAGGCGCGTTGCACTATACCCTGCATCAAAAACCGGATGAACTGATCGCCCTAGAAGTTGCTCCAGTTGCCAAAGAATATCCGATCACTTTTGATAACCAACCCGTACTTTTAAGCTCAGATAACTATAGTTTCTATACCCTGGATTTAAACCACCGATTAGAACAGGCTGCTAAATCCAAAGGGCTTTCGATTCAACATTGCACCCTGAGTGGATTTGGTTCGGATGCATCACTGTGCATAAAAAATGGTCATGTGGCTCGCGCTGCTTGTCTAGGTTTTCCTACGGAAAATACCCACGGTTATGAGATCACTTCCCTAGGCGCCCTTTGGAACTTATATCAGGTTCTTTTAGCTTATATGTCAGGATAAACTGTCTACATCTTCTGTACGAGTCAACTACAGGAAAAACATGCTTCGACCATAGGACACCGCTTCAAAAAGGAGGATTAGCAACTTATGTGATGGATCTAGATGGATCTAATAGATAACCGCTCAAGGAAATCACTTGATGAGCGGACCCTACGCGAGGTATTCTACGGTCAGTTAGGTGCTGTTGCACTGCAAACTTTAATAGGCTGCATTATTGTCAGAGGGTTACAGATTTAAGTATTTAATGTGACAGATAAAGGACGAAAAGTGGTATGGAATATTTAGAACACATCCTATCTTTGTTAGCCGGAATCTTAAAGTTAATCCTGGAAAGCATTTCAACCCTATGTGTTCTGATAGGTCTTCTTAAAACTGGGCAGTTAGTATGGAGACAAAATCAGCGCTGGTTTTCGACCGACCGTACCTCATTACAAAGCCTTCCCTCATCCTTGGTCGAGGCCAGATTGGCAGACGTCAGAATAAACTTTGGTCGTTGGTTATCGCTGGCATTGGAATTTCAACTTGGAGCGGATATCGTCAATACAACGGTCGCGCCATCATTTGAGGCGTTAGGAAAACTGGGAGTGACCGCACTTATTCGGACTTTTCTTAACTTCTTTCTTTCCAAGGAACTTGCTGATGAAAGAGCCGAGACTGACCGAAACGCTAATTTACCATCCGTTAACATAAAAGAGAATTAGTAAAAAAAACCAGGGGACCGATAAGAGTTTTGTGTGAGCGGTCTAGAATCCGCTTTCTCGTTCGGCCCCTTGGCAAACCTCATGAACGTACCTGTATAGTGCCGAATGAGGTGGAGTGGTATGGCGTTATGCTACGCCGCTAAAATCCTCTCTCAGCTTCGCTTCCTGCTCATTGGAGAGATTGGAGCGAATCAGTTCTGGAGTTTCCCCTTTGAGAGCTTCTTCAATCTTGTCGAGGGTCACTGCCCCCGTCATCAAAAACAGCGCTGAGGTACCTTCCGTTACCTTGTCGCGAACCTCTTTGATGAAATCATCATTGATACCGTAGTCCTTGAAGTGCCCGGCTAGGGCTCCGGTCACGGCACCTATTGCAGCTCCGACAAAGGGCAAAAAGAAAATCCAACCGAACAACATCCCCCAAAAAGCCCCGTCTACTGCTCCCAAGCCAACTAAGGGAAGGGCCTGCTCAGTCTTGGGTTTCTTTTTACCTTCGGGCCAAGTCACGACCGCAGCATCTTGAATTTCAATCAAGTGCTGTTTCTGAAGTTCTGCCAGTTTCGTAAGCACAGTACGCGCCCCGTCTGCAGTATTAAACTTCCATACAGTCAGGTTTGCCATAGTGTTTGTCCTTTAATTAGTTAACGATTTGACCGAATCTACCATGGTGGTCCAAGGGATAGATTCTGAACATTTGCGTACTGATTTCCGCAATTGTGACAGGGTGAATCTCCTCCACTATCTAATCCCTGGGGCCTAAACCATCAAAAGTTATAGAGATGGAACCTAGATTCATGTAGAACCCTAACACATCGGCTTGAAAGATTCAGCACAATGCGCACAGACCCCTTGATCTAACCGATGCTTGCCGACCATCGGCACAATCGGCGGCAACTCATACCAATTCTTCAGGAGTGTGCCTTATAGAGATCCTTACAGGATAGGTATTCCAGGCATCTGATTTAGGGCAAGACGGATCGGAATTGGAATCAATCGCTAGTTGCTGGCGGATATCAGGGGGTAAACTGAACGAAACCCCAACGCTCCTCCCAGGCATCTCACGCCTAACCATTTTTTCCGACAAGCCATTCTCCTGTGCACACCCATCCTGGCGATCTCGTGACTCGACATCTGCAAACCTGCGGACGGCTTAAGACCCCCTCCCTGATTTGGGGTCTGCTGGCCAGCTTGTGCCTTCTGTCGCTGACGAGCTGCAGTGCACCGTTTGCAGATGATGCGCCAGCATTGACTCGACTGTCCATTCGACCGACCATCGATGTCTATCAACAGGGAGGGATTGAATATGGCGAGGTCAGACTGGATGGCCATGTGCTTTTTCAAGTGGCTGGATCTGTCAGCTCTGACAAGGGGGGAACCGAGCAATCAACCCTGCGGCTAAGGATCGGGTCGATTGAATCCAACTTGGACCGAGTCCTTAATCAACAAATTGATCCCGACAAGCTCTATGTCGGCGTTGCATCCCTCGGTCGGCAAACGGTCATTCAGGCAGGAACGCAAAGCCACTCTACTCAAGAAATCCTTCTGACCGTGACGGAACTGGATGCTCAACTGATGCAACAAAAGATCCCGTTCTTAGCCCAGAACTGGGCCGGTACCATTCAACGGGCCTTGCAGCGAGCCTGGGTAGCCCGTAGCCCTGCCGCTCGCCAGCAACAGGTTCTTCAGGCGGCTGGAACTTTAGGTGCCATCGTTGCTACCAGCCTAGGCCTATCGACTTTCCCACGATGGCTCTACCGACTGTTCAAGCGGCGCAAGCAACAGAGCCATCCTCTTTTGCCAGCAGACGATGTACCCGATCGCCTCGCCACCCCTGATGGGGACGCGGCTAAGATTGCCTGGGATTTTGAGCAAACCTCTGCCCTAAAACAGCGGCAGCGTCTCAATAGCTGGCGCAGGGTGCTATGGTTTGCCCAACTGGCAATCTGGGTATATGGAAGTGCCTTGCTCCTGTTGATCTTTCCTGAGACCAACATCTGGGGAAGAGCGCTGATCGCCTTTGCCCTAAGGCTGACTATCATTGTGTTTTCGATGCTACTGGTAGCTCAGATCTGCCGGTTCCTGATCAATCAATGGCTAAACAGCTGGGTCGAAGCAGCCTCCTTGGAGCCAAACGAAGCGCAACGGATTGCCCTGCGCGCCCCCACCTTGGCTGGAGTGCTGGAAGAAATCATTAGTGTTGCGGTCTTGATTATCGGCATTATTTTGTTGACTGACCTGCAACAGACGCCAGTCCAATCCATCCTGGCTAGTGTGGGCTTGCTTGGCGTTGCCATCGGCATCGTCTTCCAGAATCTATTTAGAGATTGGGTGAACGGTCTGTTTATCATTTTTGGGGACCAGTATGCCGTCGGAGATACGGTCAACATAGCCGGAGTTGACGGATTGGTAGAAAGTATGAGTCTGCGGAGTACCAACATTCGAGGACCAGGGGGTAGTCTGAACACCGTTCCCCATGGACAAATAACCACGGTGAAAAATCTGACCAAAGACTGGTCACGGGCAGACTTGACCGTTCAGATCGCAAAAGATGCGGATGTGACCCATGCCATGCAGGTCATGCAGCAGGTAGCTGATGAAATGGCCCATGACCCAGACTGGCAGCCTAAGATTCTAGAACCGACCAATCGGCTTGGGGTGAGCCAGATCAGTGCAACCGGCACTCAGATTCTGGTGTGGATCAAAACCACGCGAGCTGACCAGTGGGAGGTAGAGCATGAGTTCCGTCACCGTTTGAAGCTAGCATTTGACGAGCAGGGCATACAAATGACTTAAGGAGCGTTCCCTAGAACGCATCCCTCAACGGAAGGGAACTGTCTAACCAGGTACTTACAATCCAGGGTGACTATAAACCCCAGAATCCATTAGAAGGGGTTTTGGGCTGGTTTCTTCATCTCGATCTTTTTCATTTCGGTCTTGGCGTCAGCTTCAACCTTGGCCCAGGAGTCTTTCAGCTTCTGCCAGAATGAAGCTTGTGGTGCCTTTTGGCATTCGTCAATGATTATCGGAGTGACCTTCTCAGTGCCTTCGATGTCGATCACCGAGGCTTCGGGCTTGCCGCCCTTCGCATAGGCCGTGGCCGCATACACTACCTTAGGTTTGAACTGGTCGTCGACGGCAAGGAACTCCGTGCACGTCCATTGTGCGACCGGCTTCTTGTTTTCGGCAGCGACGGCCGACGTTGTAACGGCAAGGACCATCAGCGGTAGGGCGAGTTGCTGGAGCTTCATTGCACTTTCTCCTGGCTTGAGGGGGTGGCGTTCTTGAGCTAGGTATTGAACGAGATTTATGTAAAACTTTAGCATATCGGCTGAAAAAGCTGGTCTGCAGAGGATTGTAGGGCCTGTATGTGTACTCTATCGTCCTGAGCCGCTTCAATTTGATGATTTTGTCACATGAATCCAAGTCACACATCATGTATGTTACTTTTCAGACATCTACTTAAATCATTCGAAAAAGGTTCCCGAATGTCGAACAAACCGTTTAGCCCAACTGGCAGCCTTCCTAAGTCTCAGCTCCCATTCTTGTCATGGCTGCGTTGCCGTTCACAGAAAGCCTTGGGATCCGTGCCAGCGAAACGTTTTGGACTTTGGGAAACCGGACTCGTCAGTCCCGACCGTTCAGTCCCGACCGTTCAATCGCCCAGATCTGTTCCACAACGCTGGCGCCAATTCCTTTTTTCGGGGATTGCCTTGGCCCTATTGACAGCGATTCCGGTGCAGGCGGCGGAACGGATTGTTTTTGCCTATGGACAACTGGAATACTATCTCCCTGTTTCCTCCCTGGAGACCTTTGCCAAGGATGGTACGGTTGACAGGGATTTAGGTTTCTATTTTCGTTTTTTCAAGGTCACGCCCGATGCCCAGGCCAAGATTCGCAAAGGCCTGCAAGCCACTTCGCAGGAAAAACCCCTCCCCGTATCCCAAGTCCTGTATGCCCCGATGGGGGTGGCAGCGCTACGAAACCTGGGTGAGCTGATCCAGACTGGGCCTAATCGGAACGGATTCTACGCCCTGCGGGCAGCGTCGATCTTGTCTGCAGCGGATCCAGAAGGTTTATCCTTTATCGGGTTTCTGCGCCACTTCCCGACCCCCAATATTCGCATTAATCTGCCGCAGGCCCTGAATGCAATCGATCGTGGGTCTAAACTTGTCGATGTCACTAATGCGGTCGTGCAAGCGATCCAGGCCCGCTCTCAGGCTGAAGCTAAAGCGGAAGGACCCATCAATCTGGCGACGCTGCCGCCTCTCCCAATTCCTGGGCCCTACCAGTTTACCAAACGAACTATGATGCTACAGGATAGCCGCCGAGACCGACCGATCGCGACCGATCTGTATGTGCCGGATTTCAAAGGAAATATGCCAGCCTCCATTCCCGTGGTGGTGTTTTCCCACGGCTTAGGCGAAACC
>CASBPW010000002.1 GCA_949127685.1 Candidatus Sivonenia alaskensis PMM_0068
CGGTTCATTTCTTCGGGGAAAGGATCATCGGCTTTGCCCGTTCGCAACCCTGCCTCTACATGCCCAACCGGGATCTTTTGATAGAAGGCGGCAAGTGCTCCAGCGAAGGTTGTAGAAGTGTCACCTTGAACCAGGACGAGGTCTGGTTTTTCCTCTTGGAATACTTTTTCTAGTCCTGTTAGTGCACGGCTCAAGATATCACTGAGGGTTTGTTGGACACTCATAATCTTTAGGTCTTGGTCTGGGGTAATACCAAACCACCCCAAGGTTTGATGCAGAATTTCTTGATGCTGGCCTGTAGCTACTACCTGGATTTCCCAAGGGTATTGCTTGAGCGCCAAAATGAGTGGCGCCAGTTTGACGGCTTCAGGCCGCGTTCCCAGAACGATTAAGATCTTCGCCACAAAAGGCCTCTCAGATGAACAATTGCTTATAGTATTTTTCCAGCTGCTCCAGCTCTTCCTTCAGAACTTCTGTAGAAGGACTCCTTCTTATAACCCTGAGCCGATTTTCCAAAAGACCTCTGGTTTCAGCCCGGTTTTTGGGTTCAAAACTGAGGATTTTCCCTTCCTGAATGGAGACTAGAAAGAACAGCCTTTGTGCATAAAGGGTCGAGAATAGAGCTGAATTAGCATCAAGAGTACAAAGGCTATAGAGCAAGCCAAAGTTTGGGTGTTGTATGTATTTTTCGTCCAATGAAAATCCAAGCCTTTCCAGTTTGACCGGGGTTATAACTATCCTCCCTGCTCTCGAAGTTTAAAGCACGGAGTCTACTTTATGTTCAGTAGTTTAGAGATGACGCTTAAGGTCAATCGAGTAAATCTGGGCGGCGCTCTTGAGTCCGCGCCTGTCGCTGCTTTTGGCGCCACTGCGCAATCGCTTTATGGTTCCCAGAGCGCAGGACCTCAGGAACGTGCCAACCACGAAATTCTGGAGGCCTCGTGTAGTGGGGATATTCTAAGAGTCCCCCTTCAAAACTTTCTTCTACCAGCGACGCTGCCTTGCCGACTGTACCGGGCAAAAGACGGATCACTCCGTCAATCAGTGCTAAGGCCGGAATCTCTCCCCCAGTGAGGACAAAGTCACCTAGAGAAATCTCCCGAGTGACCAAGTGCTCCCGCACCCGCTCATCCACGCCTTCGTAATGCCCGCAGATCAAAACCAATTGTTGCAACTGACTAAATTCTTGAAAGTGCTCTTGTTTTAAGGGTTCCCCTTGGGGTGTCAGCAGGATGATGGCTCGCGGGGGAAAGTTTGGTAGGGCTTCGACGGCAGCAAATAGGGGCTCTGGCTTTAGGACCATTCCCACCCCACCTCCATAGGGCACATCATCCACACTGCGGTGTTTATCCGTGGTGTAATCCCGAAAATTAGTGCAGTGGACGGTAGCGCGTTCACTTTTTAGCGCCTTTCCCAGAAGGCTAGCGGCTAGAGGACTGGTGAAAAATTCTGGAAACAGCGTCAAAACATCGATGCGCACAGGCGTTGCCCTGAAAAATAGGGTTTTTCCATCCTCTCATAGGACCCCCCTTACTTCTCTAAAGAGCGGACGCGCGCAGCAATCTCTGGACTATAGAGTCGCAGGTAATTCCAGTAATTTCCAAACACCGATTTTACGTAGCCGCGAGTTTCCTGGAACGGAATATTCTCGATAAACGCTTCTGGGTCTGACAGGGTGGACGAACCCGTCCATTTCGACACATTGCCCGGTCCGGCATTGTAGCTAGCTACAGCCAGGAGAGAATTATCCTGCCAGCGACGATGGGTAGAAGCCAGATACCATGTCCCAAAGCGAATATTGGTTTCCGGGTCTGACAAACTTTGGCCAGACACCCCTAGACTACGGGCAATACTTTGCCCTGTCCCCGGCATCACCTGCATCAAGCCAACCGCCCCCACCCGTGAACGGATAGCGGAATCAAAACCAGACTCCTGACGAATCAACCCTTGCACCATCAAAGGATTGACGCCATTGGCAGCACTCCACTGGTCTACGGACTTCCAATAGTGCAGGGGATACACCGCTTGCCAAAAGGCAGGGTCTTTGCGCAGTTCTAAAACTTGAGCACTTTTAAGGTTCCGACTAATCAAATTGAGCTGCTTGATGGCGGCCAGATGATGTCCGGACTGACCGGTAAAAACTGCATCTGTAGCTTGTTGGGCGGGAGTCATCCTCTCAGAAGAAACTAGATACATCTCTGACTTCCACTGCATGGAAGCTTCCTGCTCCAGCCCCAGGCCGTAGAGTTCTTTGACGACTCCGGAACCTGCCAAAACCGTAGGAGGTCTAGTTTGGTCAATTCTGTGAACATAGGGCAATTGGCGGTTGTAGAAACTGCCCACATCCAAGCCTAGATGGACCGCAGCCCGCCACGCATAGTAGGTATTGGGATGGCGTTTTAAAACTTCTCTCCAGGCATTCTTGGCTGCCCCTGCGTCGCCTAGTTGCTGTGCCCAACGACCCGCCCAAAACATAGC
Organism: Candidatus Sivonenia alaskensis PMM_0068; assembly: GCA_949127685.1. GTDB lineage: Bacteria > Cyanobacteriota > Cyanobacteriia > Gloeobacterales > PMM-0068 > Sivonenia > Sivonenia alaskensis. Next base: position 2,479 of record CASBPW010000002.1, read on the forward strand.
CATAGGAGAGTAACGGTACTGGTCTGGAATTGTATCGACGGTCTTACGCGCTATCGCATAGGCCCCTTGTGTATCGCCTTGCTTGGCTTTATCCCATGCTAGTTCCCAGGCAGCTTCCGCCGCTTCTGCACTACTGCTATAGGAGGCCAGAACCTGCTGATATCCCTGTAACCGTTCCGCTTTGTTGCCCATTTTGGCAAGCGCGATCATCGCTTCAGCGGTATGTTCAGGATATTGCTGAGCAATTTGGCCATAGACTTGCCTGCTTGCATCTCCCCGGAGCAATTCGGCTTTTTCAAATAGGGCATCTACCGCTTCCTCACTCCTAGGCGCGAGCGCTACTACCCGGTCAAAAACGGTGGCTGCAGAAGGGTCACGGATTTCTTTCAAGGCGGTGCCCAAAGCCATGAGATTTTCAGCCGTGGCCGGTGCACTGCTAAGGGCCCGCGCTGCCTCACGGTAAAGCTTTTGATGGAGATAAATCATCCCCAGGCCTTGTCCATCTTCAGGCGTAAGCGCCCCTAGCTTTTCGCGCTGGCGAGCAAAAGTGAGACTATCCGGTTCATCCGAAAAATTGCGCACAAACTGACTGAGGGCGACGACATCACCCGGTTTTGCCGTCAGGCGAACCCGCAAAACATCGGCCGTACGGGAGTGTTTTGGGTAACTTGCCAAGAGTTCATTCCAACTAGTAGCATCGCCAAGAAGACCTCTCTGATACAGCGCTTCAGGAACAGGAAAACTCCCAGACGCCTCGGTCAATACCTGCTGCCACTTCGCTAAGGCTTGAGCTTTATTTCCCTGCTGGCTCAGGGCTTCAGCCTGTTTAGCCAGAATCCATCCCTCTAGTACGGGATGTTTCAGTCCTTCGAGTGCATTTTGGGCTGCGCTGGAATTTTTCTGCTCTAAGTAGGCATTGGCTAACAGAAACCGTGTGCGGGCTTGGTCTAAGGGATTCTTTAAGGTTTGGCCCACAGCTTGGAGGCGGGCAATGCGTTCAGAGGGAATACCAACTTGTTCTGCCTTAGCAAAAGCAGGAGGAGGGGTTTCAACCTCTAAGCCCGCCTTGCCACTCTTAGCCCAGGAATTTAGGGAAATAAAAGGGAAAGACGCACTTCCTGCCACTAAAGCCAGAAAAGATAAGGTCAGTAGATAACTTTTTCCGCGTCCTAACTTAGCCCTCATCACACCCACCTAGATTCTGTTTCCTACTGTACCTATTTTGTTAAGTTCTGAAAAGACAGTAACGATAAACTTTTGCGAAGATAGAACCTTACCCCTATAAGCAGAGGCCCTACGGATCTGTCCAAAGTATTTATGCGGTGTCTTTAGGATAGTCTTCCCGTGTCCTCAAAATTTCTATACAAGCCTCTCCGTAGCAGTCTGCGATGGGCAACTGGGGTTTAGTAATGCTCAAGCGGACCTTTAATACTAGGGGATCGCGAAGTATGAGCTGGGCTAGACGGTCTGCCAGGGTTTCTAACAGAAAAAAATAGGATTCTCGCACCTGTTTTTGAACTTCTACAGCCAGTTTTCCATAGTCGACTGTTTTGCTCAGGTCATCGTGCTGGGCCGCCTGTTTTGTATCTACCCAAAGCTCCAAATCAAGATAAAATACGCGGCCCAGCTCCCGTTCCGGAGCCAAAGCGCCGACGTATCCCCAGCAAGGCAGTCGTTTGATATAGATACGGTCTTGGGTCATATAGGCTTATCGTCTCTTTAAATGGCCCCCAATTTCTCAACGCTAGAAGAAATCAGGGGCTTTAGAGAACAGACCTACGCACAAACAGCCGTTTTTTCCTGAACCCTTTGGGCCCCAACCCGACCGCGCATCTTCTTCAGCGCTTGGGACTTGAGCTGGCGGACCCGCTCACGGCTAACCCCTAAAATTCTTCCTACTTGGTCTGTCTCCAAAGGTTCTCTAGACTCTAAACCAAAGAGGAGGTTAATCGCCTTTTTCTCAGTGGGGGTCAGACCTTGCATGAGCTCTGACACTTCTCCTTCATGCTCCAGGCTATCTAGGGGGTCGATGCCATCCGCTGGGAGTACTTGGCTAAGGGAAGAATATTCGTCCGAATTTCCCATGGGCTGGTCTAGGCTCCAGGGTGTCCGCAGGCCTCTGATCAGCAAATCTATGGTGTCCTCCTCGAAGCCTAAATCATGGATCAATTCTTTATGAGTTGGGTTGCGGTGATTCACCCGGACAAAATTTTGTATAGCGGAACAGAACTGGTTCGCTTTTTCCACCATGTGGACCGGTAGCCTGATCGTGCGGGACTTTTCGGCAATGCCCCGGGTAATACTTTGGCGGACCCACCAATAGGCATAGGTGCTGAATCGATAGCCTTTTTCCGGGTCGAATTTATCTACAGCCCGCATCAAGCCCAAATTACCTTCTTGGACTAACTCGCCCAAGTCTAATCCCCGATACTGATATTTCTTAGCAATATGAAGTACTAATCTTAAGTTGCTCGTCACTAAGGTATTGCGGGCTCTACGGCCAAGCGCTCCCCCTTGTTTGGCTTGGCGGGCGAAAAGTACCTCATCTTCATGACTCAACAGAGGCACTCTACCAATCCCGCTTAAGTACATTCCTAGAGCATCGTGATTATTGGTCATAAGATTCTCCCCATTAACTCTTGATGAAATCTTAGAGTCATCGTTTGGAGTGTCTGTGACTTTGCTGTGACGGGCAGACGATTTTTTGTCACCTTCTGTCACATCATGCTCAAGCCGGGAGACATAGAGGGGCGATATATCGGATCAGTACATGTCGGGGTTGGGCAATGCCCAACCCCGCAAAGGATACAGTCCAATCGAGTATAGATCTAAGTCTCTCCGTCGACGCTATCTACAAATTTGTACCCTACGCCAATTACCGTTTTTAAATATTCAGGGTGGGCGGGGTCCTCTTCAATTTTTTTGCGTAGTCGGGCTACATGAGTATCCACCACGCGCTCATCCCCGAAGAAATCATCTCCCCACAGCCGATTGATCAGCTGGTCACGGGTCCAGACGCGATTGGGTTGGGTCACAAAAGTGGCGAGCAGGTCCAATTCCAAAGCGGTGAGGACGAGGGACTCTTCCCCTTTTTTGGCGATACGACCATCCAGATCCACCCTGAAATGACCAGATTTGAGAATATGGTTCGCGGTCTTGGCTTCTTCGCGCTGAGAGCGGCGAACAAGAGCCCGGATCCGAGCAACCAGTTCCTTTGGACTAAAAGGTTTGCTCAGATAGTCATCGGCCCCTGTGGAAAGGGCTATAACTTTATCCGTTTCATCATCACGAGAGGTCAGCATCATGATATAGGGCTTGTTACCGTCCGGTAATGACCGAATGCGCTGACAAACTTCCAAACCATCGAGCCCAGGCAACATCCAGTCAAGTAGGATGACATCAGGACAGCTTTCTTCAAAAGCTTTAAGCCCCGTCAAGCCATTTTTAGCAAATCGAGCCGCAAATCCTTCTTGCTTCAACACAACTTCGAGGAGTTTGCCTACGGTTTCATCGTCTTCAATGACCAATATATCCATCACAACCCTATCAGTATCCGGCCCGTCTCGATTTTAGCCCTGCGGTTGGATTATATCCGACGATAAGGAATCCATGTAATCTGTACTTCCGCTCTAACCAGGATAGCGGGGGAATCGTTATAATTGAGGACAAACTAACATACAAAAAAGAATTCACTACTATAAATTCCTATAGCCAGAGGTTGTCCTCGTGATAGAACAGTTTACCTACTCTTTGACCTCCACCTACACGCCTCTGGGGGACCAACCCCAAGCTATCGACTTTTTGAGCAAAAACTGTAAGCAGGGCATCCCTTTCCAGACTCTTCTAGGAGCAACGGGTACAGGGAAAACTTTTAGTATTGCCCATGTCATCGAACAGGTAGGCAAACCAACGCTAGTCATGGCCCATAATAAAACCCTGGCAGCTCAACTATGCAATGAACTGAGGGAATTTTTTCCCAACAATGCTGTGGAATATTTTGTCAGTTATTACGACTACTACCAGCCAGAAGCCTATATTCCCCGCACCGATACTTTTATTGAGAAGTCTGCAGCGATCAATGATGAAATTGATATGCTCCGGCACTCAGCAACCCGCAGCCTATTCGAACGCAAAGATGTCATCGTAGTGGCGTCCGTTTCTTGCATCTATGGTTTGGGCATGCCCGAAGAATATCTCAAACAGGCTGTTCCGCTCAGAGTTGGTGCTCAGCTAGATCAGCGCGAACTCCTCCGGCAGCTGGTTACCGTCCAATATGACCGCAATGATGTAGAGATGGGCCGGGGCCATTTTCGAGTGCGTGGAGATGTGGTGGAAATTGGCCCAGCCTATGAAGACCGAATTATCCGGATCGAATTTTTTGGGGATGAGATAGAAGCTATTCGCTGGCTAGACCCCGTCAGTGGTGAGATTTTGAGCAGTGTCCCCGGACTGAATATCTATCCGGCCAAACACTTTGTCACCCCAAAAGAGCAGCTAGAACGAGCCTGTGCTGCGATTGCCCAGGAGCTAGAAGAACGGGTAGCCGAGCTGGAACAAGAGAACAAACTGTTGGAAGCTCAGCGTATTGCCCAGCGCACAAAATATGACTTGGAGATGCTGCGCGAAGTGGGCTACTGCAATGGTATCGAAAACTATAGCCGTCATCTGACAGGGCGCGCTCCAGGGGAACCTCCTTCTTGCTTGGTGGACTACTTTCCAGATGATTGGCTCTTGGTCGTAGATGAATCTCACGTCACGGTGCCCCAAATCCGAGGGATGTTCAATGGTGACCAAGCCCGTAAGAAAGTCTTGATTGACTATGGCTTCAGGCTTCCTTCGGCGGCAGACAACCGCCCCTTGAGATCAGAAGAATTTTGGAACATGGTTCCGCAGACAGTTTTTGTTTCTGCAACTCCAGGCTTATGGGAGTTAGAACGTTCCGAGGCGAAATACGATGAAGAGAACCGCGTGTCTGGTGGCTATGTTGCCCAACAGGTGATTCGGCCCACGGGCGTTTTAGATCCAGAGATTTTCATTCGACCCACTGAAGGACAGGTGGATGACCTTTTGGATGAAATTCGCCAACGGGTGAAACTCCATGAACGGGTCCTGGTGACGACCCTCACCAAACGGATGGCGGAAGACCTGACGGAATATTTTCAAGAACGAGGAGTCCTAGTCCGCTATCTTCACTCTGAGATTCAGGCCATCGAGCGCATCGAGATTCTACAAGCTCTGCGAGAAGGAGAATTTGATGTCTTGATTGGGGTCAACCTGCTCAGAGAAGGACTAGACCTGCCTGAAGTTTCCTTGGTTGCCATTCTGGATGCCGATAAAGAAGGCTTCTTGCGGGCCGAACGTTCTCTCATTCAGACGATTGGAAGAGCGGCGCGCAATGTGCGTGGGCAAGTCATTATGTACGCCAACCGTGTCACGGATTCTATGGACCGAGCGATTCGAGAAACAGAACGGCGTAGAACCATACAAATGGCCTATAACGAAAAACACAACATTACGCCCAAGTCGATTGTCAAAAAGACTGGAGGCAATAGTATTCTCAACTTCCTCGCGGCCTCTCGCAAACTCAATGAGAAAGAACTAGATGCTGCCGTCGAAAAAGCCTCAGAAATTCCCTTGGAAGATATTCCCACTTTAGTGAGTCAACTGGAAACCCAGATGAAAGAGGCTGCTAAAAAGCTAGATTTTGAAAAGGCCGCTGAGTACCGCGACCAAATTAAGAAGTTTAGAGAGCGTTTATTGGGACGTTAGAGAAAAGATGACGAATTTCGCATCATTGCTCAATCTGGCCCTGAACAAAATTTTTTTTGACTGCCAAGTATTCAGGTGCTGTTGCACTTCAAATTTGAATGGGCCCCTTAGCTGATTCCCGTTCAGGTAAATTTCGACACCAGTTAGCCGAGAATGTCATTACAGCGCTACGCTAGTCTTTGCAAGAGCCAGAAGAATAAGACCGGATGAAGATTATCTGTTAGGCGTTTGAGGTTATTGGCGGCAGGGGATTCGTAACGTTATGCAAGCGTGGAGGGCGTGACCAATGGGCGGGCATGGGTGGGTTCAGGATCCGCATTCCGGGGGCAACAAGATCCCCGAAGCGGTTCGTCGCGAGACGGTCGCACGTCTGGAGC
>CASBPW010000003.1 GCA_949127685.1 Candidatus Sivonenia alaskensis PMM_0068
GTTTTCATACGACCATCGTCTAGGCCGTAACGGAGACGCAAAACATCCCGTTCCCGCGCACTCAACGTATTCAACACCGATTCCAGGTCTTCTCGGAGCAGATTTTTGGCGACTCGGTCCTCCGGTGTTTCTCCCTCGGCTTCAATGAAGTCCCCTAGCCGAGAATCTTCCTCTTTACCAATGGGGGTCTCCAGGGAAATAGGCAACTGGGCAGACTTGGCAATAAAGCGAAGCTTCTCAATCGTCATTTCCATTCGGTCCGCAATCTCTTCCTCCGTAGGTTTACGCCCCATCTCTTGAGAAAGTAGCTTGGTCGTTTTCTTGATTCGAGAAATCGTCTCATAAAGGTGGACGGGGAGACGAATCGTCCTGGATTGGTCTGCAATAGCCCGTGTAATCGCCTGACGGATCCACCAGGTGGCGTAGGTCGAAAACTTATAGCCCTTCTCGTGGTCAAATTTTTCAGCCGCGCGAATCAAACCCAAAGAACCTTCTTGGATCAAATCCTGGAAACTTAGGCCTCGGTTCATGTACTTTTTAGCGATGGACACTACCAAGCGCAAGTTGGATTGCACCATCTTGTCTTTTGCCCTGCGGCCTCTTGCCAGGCGAATTTTGAATTTGGGTAAGGGAGTTTCCGCTGCTGCAGCCCAGGCTACCCACACTTCGTCACTAAGACCTACTTCTTCGTCTCCTTCGCCATACCCCAAACCGTCCCGTATCCGCTCCAGTTCTAGTAAATCTGCAATCTGACGAGCTAGTTCAATTTCTTCATCAGCCCGTAAGAGCCGGATACGGCCAATTTCCTGTAAGTACACCCGTATCGAATCTTCGGTGTAATGGACTTTCACAGCCCGGACAGCACGCTTGCGGCTAGCCGCTTTGCCCTTGCCTTTCTTTTCGACGACATCCCCTTCTTCGTCAGCATCCGCATCTATCACGTCTGCCTCTTCGGCTTTGAGCACTTCGTCATCTAATTCCAATTCTTCTTCGTCTTGCAGACTCGACACATCAATTTCAGCATCCGCCTTTTCAACTAAAGGGGTCCGTTTGGCTCTGGGCATGAATTAGCTCCTCAAAATGAAGACGGAAGGAAGTTTAGTACTGCGTTCCCTGGGGGAAAAAGAGGCTGAGAAGAAAACTACCTGTTTTATTCAAAACTCAGGATCGTGGCCAATACCTTGGAAGGACCAAAATAGATGTATTAGCTTATACAAGATACTCTCTCAAAGCCCATTTTTTCCATAGGCTAGTTAAGTATACGCTGCAGAAATTATTTGTGTGCGTTTACTCTTCTCTGAGGGCTTACATTCCAAGCATATTTCCCAGGTTGTAAAGAATTCATTAATAATAGGTAAAGAACCTCACAAAGTCAGAACCATGAATGCTACGGATTCCAAAGGGTCTTATCTGTATATGTGCATCTTGCCCAGTGAGCAGGATGCTTTGGTGAGCTATCGTCTTCTGCAAAAGAATGGCTTCTCTCCAGCCAATGTGGCGATTGTGGGCAAAGGGTACCGTAGTCCAAACGATGTCGGGTTTGCTGAACCTAAAAAGATAGCTACTCAGAGAGCGAAAAGCACGGCGGTGTTCGCGGGTCTTGTCGGTGTTTTTTCCGGAGCTATTTTCAATAAAATGACGGGTATTCCGATCGTTGGTCATCCCTTAGTCGATCCCTTCCTTGGGGCTATTTTGGCGGGGCTTTCCGGGCTACTAGGTGGTTTTTTGGTGGGGGGTGGTGTTGGATTTATCTGGGAGAGTGGGGAGTCTATCTTCTACCGGAATCGGCTGGAGCGGGGAAGCTACATACTAATAGTCGAATCCCAAGATGAAAGCTTAGTCAAGAACGCCGCAGAACTTCTTAGTGAGCAGCCTGTGCAGAGTGCTCAGCGGTATTATTTCCGTGACTGAAGGCCACACCCAAATCATGGTCATTGGCGCTGGGCTTTCTGGCGTTATCGCGGCCCGTCATCTCGCAGAAGCTGGGCTTTCGGTGAAGGTTTTAGAGAAGTCCCGTGGTTTCGGGGGACGAATGGCCACGCGTCGTTTCCGAACTCCGCCTGTAGGGATAGATTCGCCTATGGCGATGGACCATGGAGCCCAGTACTTTACTGCACGGGATCCAAGGTTCAGCCAATTTTTAGAACCTTTTATAAAGAAGGGAGTCGTCAAAGTTTGGACAGACGGATTTCCCGTGATCGAAAACCACGGTTTAGTTCCTGTACCAGAAGATAAACGCTACCCTCGCTATGTCTGTCCCGAGGGGATGAACCATCTGGCTAAGATTTTGGCAGCCCCGCTCACGATATATCTGGGAACAAGGGCCACGCACTTGACGTTTACGGATCGCGTTTGGGCTGTTCAGACCGATCAAGGAACCATACATACAGCGGATGTTGTGCTCTCTGCTATTCCAGCCCCACAGTTTCTTGAGCTAGGTCAGGTAGTTTTAGCTCAGGCTGGTCAAGACGGCTTAGTCAAGATCTTGGAATCGGTGCGCTTTGATCCCAGTATCGCGGTCATGGCGGTTTATGGATCAGAGGCCCCGGTTCCCGATTGGAAAGGCTTAATGTTCAGAGAAGACTCTCTCTTGTCATGGGTTAGTTTGGACTCTAGTAAGCGAGAGGCATCCCCATCGCAGCAGATTCCTTTATCTCTGGTCGTGCATAGTACCGCTGAGTTCGCGCGCAAACATCTAGACCATAAAGAACAAGCAGGGCCTATTCTCCTCCAGCAAGCCGCTCAGTACCTTGGAGACTGGGTGGCACAGCCTCTAGAATGCCAGGTCCAAGGCTGGCGCTATGCTTTACCCACCCATTTTCTGGACCAGCTCTATCTAGAGACCAATACGCCTGGCCCTCTATATTGGGCTGGAGATTGGTGCGGTGGGCCAAGGGTAGAAGGAGCTTTTCTGTCCGGTTGCGCTGCAGGTCAGGCCATACTCCAGCGTTATGTTTAGTATTCAGTCTGGTCGAGTAAATAACAGGAGCCTTCAGCTAAGGCCTCTAACCATAGAAGACTTGGAGCAGGTCTTACCCATCGAGCAGCGCTGCTTTGGAGGCTACTGGAGTCAATCTATTTTTGAAACGGAACTGAAGACCAAAGGCTGCTATTACGTCATGCTCCAGGATCTTCATAACCCCAAAAATATCCTGGCCTATGGTGGTTTTTGGCAAATTTTTGAAGAAGCCCATCTAACCACTTTGGCGGTTGATCCCCAATGCCAGGGGATCGGCTTAGGGGCTCTGCTATTGGGACACCTAATGACAATGGCTCAAAATCAAGAAGCCCACTGGATGACCTTAGAAGTGCGTCCCAGTAATCAACAGGCCATAAAACTCTACCAACGGTATGGATTTGCTGAATTAGGCCGCCGTAAAGGGTACTACCCCGACAATGAAGATGCATTGCTTTTTTGGTATCAGAATTTACATTTAGCAGAAGCTGAAAACTGTCTAAAAGAACATCATGATCAGTGCTTAGCCAAGCTAAGAGCGCAAGGGATTGAGCTTTCCTTAAAAAACGTGGCTTATCTCACGCAAGGTGAGCTAAGCTAGAAAAGGCGAGAATATTTAGATAGAGCCCGAAAACCTTTGGTAGTGCTGGTTTAAGCGCTTGTAAAAGATGATTGTGCTAATATTGGTTCAATGCCATCTTCCGGCAGCCAAAGGAAGGGTCTATGTTTGAAAGATTCACAGAAAAAGCCATCAAAGTAATCATGCTCGCCCAAGAAGAAGCTCGCCGATTGGGGCATAACTTTGTAGGCACCGAACAGATTCTGCTCGGACTGATTGGCGAGGGAACCGGTGTCGCTGCCAAGGTCCTTAAATCAATGGGGGTCAACCTCAAAGATGCGCGTATCGAAGTTGAGAAAATAATCGGTCGCGGTTCTGGCTTTGTGGCTGTGGAAATTCCATTCACTCCCAGAGCAAAGCGGGTGTTAGAACTCTCTTTAGAGGAAGCCCGCCAGTTAGGGCATAACTATATTGGGACTGAACATCTTCTATTGGGCCTAATCCGTGAAGGAGAAGGCGTGGCTGCCCGCGTTCTAGAAAATCTTGGGGTTGACCTTTCTAAAGTAAGGACCCAGGTGATTCGGATGTTGGGTGAAACGGCGGAAGTTTCCGCTGGCGGCAGTAGTGGACGTACCAAAACTCCTACCCTCGATGAGTTTGGCTCTAATCTCACACAAATGGCCGTTGACGGTAAATTGGACCCTGTAGTCGGTCGTGAGAAAGAAATTGAACGTGTCATACAAATTCTTGGTCGTCGTACCAAGAACAATCCTGTTCTGATTGGGGAACCTGGGGTCGGTAAAACGGCTATTGCTGAAGGTTTGGCCCAGAAGATCGCGAACCAAGACGTCCCGGATATCTTGACGGATAAGCGGGTGGTCACCCTGGATATTGGTCTTTTGGTGGCCGGAACTAAGTACCGGGGTGAATTTGAAGAACGCCTCAAGAAAATCATGGATGAGATCCGTTCCGCTGGGAACGTCGTCCTTGTGATCGATGAAGTCCATACTTTGATTGGAGCTGGAGCTGCTGAAGGCGCGATCGATGCTGCCAACATCCTCAAGCCTGCCTTGGCTCGCGGCGAACTCCAGTGCATCGGGGCTACCACCTTGGATGAATACCGGAAGCACATTGAACGGGATGCAGCCCTAGAGCGTCGTTTCCAGCCTGTCATGGTTGGAGAGCCCTCTGTCGATGAGACTATCGAGATTCTCTTTGGCTTGAGAGAGCGCTACGAGCAGCACCATAAGCTGAAGATTTCTGATGAGGCTGTCTACGCTGCGGCTAAACTCTCTGACCGCTACATCTCTGATCGTTTCTTGCCGGACAAAGCTATTGACTTGATTGATGAAGCGGGTTCTCGCGTCCGTCTCAAGTCCTCTCAGCTACCTCCTGCTGCCAAGGAATTGGAAAAAGAACTCCGCCAAGTCCTGAAGCAGAAGGACGATTCCGTCCGTGGCCAGGATTATGAGCGGGCAGGCGAACTGAGAGACAGGGAGATGGAAATCAAATCCCAAATCAAGACGGTCGCTCAGAACCGGAAGGCGGAAACAACCAACGAAGATACCCCGATGCCCCAAGTCACGGAAGAGGACATCGCCTATATCGTTAGTTCTTGGACAGGAGTTCCTGTTCAGAAACTGACGGAGTCAGAAACCGAGAAACTTCTCCATCTAGAAGATGTCCTTCACAACCGTGTGATTGGCCAAGATGAAGCAGTTACCGCTATTTCTAAGGCTATCCGTCGGGCTCGGGTTGGTCTCAAGGATCCGATGCGGCCTATTGCTAGTTTCATCTTCTCTGGGCCTACGGGCGTAGGTAAAACAGAGTTGGCGAAAGCCCTTGCTGCCTACTTCTTTGGGGCTGAAGAAGCGATGGTTCGGCTGGATATGTCTGAGTATATGGAGCGCCATACCGTTTCCAAACTGATTGGTTCTCCTCCTGGATATGTCGGTTACAACGAAGGCGGTCAGCTCACAGAAGCAGTCCGTCGTCGTCCCTACTCGGTCATTCTGTTTGATGAAATCGAGAAGGCTCACCCCGATGTGTTCAACTCTCTGCTCCAAATCTTGGAAGATGGTCGCCTGACCGATGCCAAGGGTCGGACCGTAGACTTCAAGAACACCCTGATTATCATGACCTCCAATATTGGTTCCAAGGTGATTGAGAAGGGTGGTGGCGGCATGGGCTTCTTCCAGCCTGGGGATGAAGCGGAACAGCGCTATCAAAGCATCCGCAATCTGGTCAATGAAGAACTCAAGCAATACTTCAAGCCAGAATTCATCAACCGTCTGGATGAAATCATTGTCTTCCGTCAGCTCAAGAAGGACGAAGTCAAGCAGATTGCCGGACTCATGCTCAAGCAGCTATTTGGCCGCTTGACCGAGCAGCGCATCACGCTCGATATCACGGAAGCCTTCAAGGACAAGCTCGTAGAAGAGGGGTACAACCCAAGCTACGGAGCACGTCCACTCCGTCGCGCTATCCAACGGTTCCTAGAAGATGCTCTGGCTGAGGAAATGCTCTCTGGCCGCATTAGCGAAGGAGACGTGGTGATCGTCGATGTAGGGGCTGATGGTCGTCCTGCCTTCCAGGCAACCGAGTCTTCACAAGAGAAAAAGCTTCTTACTCAAGGGGCTGTGTAGACACGCTCGTCCATGTTTAGCAAAGAGGGCCGTAAGGCCCTTTTTGTTTGGGTTTTCAGGAGCGGACAAGTCGGGGACACGGCTACGCTCAACCGAAACCATTTCTTGCCATTCGGAATGGCTAAGGTCGATGCCCTTAAGCATGATATTACAGGGATAATCAAAGTACGAATCTTATTAGGTATGTCATGGCTCCTATTCCAGTATTGGTCGTCGGTGCTTGCGGCCAAATGGGGCGTGAAGTAGTACGAGCTGTCTATGAAGCGGAGGACATGGAATTGGTCGGGGCTGTGGACACCAATCTCTTTGATGAAGATATTGGCGTAGTTGCAGGTATAGGCCCTATCGAAATTCCCGTGACCAATGATCTGAAATCCAGTCTGCTCAGTTGCTCCCAGCACAAAGTCCCTGGCGTAATGGTCGATTTTACGCGGCCTGAAACAGTCTATGAAAATATCCGAGAAGCGGTAGCTTTTGGTATTCGTCCGGTAGTGGGGACTACAGGATTAACTCCGGCTCAAATTGATAATCTCAGCGATTTTTGTGATAAATCCAGCATGGGCTGTCTGATCGCGCCTAATTTTGCGATTGGGGTTTTACTGCTTCAGGAAGCGGCGCAGCGAGCGACTAAATACTTCGACCATGTGGAAATTATCGAGCTCCATCACAACCGCAAACTAGATGCACCTTCCGGTACTGCCTATAAAACCGCGGAGATGATGGCGGAGTTTGCTCAGAGATTTAATCCACCTCTGGTGGAGGAGAAAGAAACCTTGCCAGGCGTGCGCGGAGGAGTCACCCCTGAAGGGATTCGCATTCATTCCGTTCGCCTACCAGGGATGGTGGCTCATCAAGAAGTTATTTTTGGTGGCTTGGGTCAAATTTATACCCTACGCCATGACGCCATAGACCGGAAGGCTTATATGCCTGGAGTCTTACTTGGAATTCGTCGGGTCATAGAACTCAAAAGTTTGGTTTATGGTCTAGAGAAGTTACTCTAGAAGAAGAAAAGTCTTACTCAATCATCATTATGCTGAAGTCCACCACCCGTCACATTCATATCTTTGCTGGAACCCTCGTCCAGGGAGAGATGCTGCCTGACGAGCACAACCTAACTTTAGATGTAGACCCCGATAATGAGTTTCTATGGGGCGAAGCTGCGCTTAACAAGGTCTACCGGGAGTTTGACCGCCTGGTAGCAACCTATAAGGGTGAAGATTTAACTGAATATTACCTGCGCCGTATTGGCTCTGATTTAGAGCACTTTATCCGGGGAATGTTACAGAAAGGCGAGATTGCTTACAATCTGGATTCTCGTGTGCTCAACTATAGTATGGGCCGTCCTAGAGTCGAATAGATAAGCCGATAGAATCAGGCTCAAAATAAAATACTCTGTGGCCCAAAAAAAGCTCCACAGAGTATTTTATTTTTCACAAGAACGAATTAAGTTTCGGGGAATAGGGTAATAGAATCACCTTCAGCCAAAGTGACAATAGCCCGCTTGTAGCGAGGCTTCGTCCCTAAGAAACGACCGACGCGGCGCTTCTTGGCTGGAGGGTTATAGGTGTTGACCTTAAGCACTTTCACCCCAAAAAGTTCAACAATCGCTTGGGCTACCTCGTTTTTGTTAGCTTTAGGAGCTACTTCAAAGAGATATTTATTCTCTTCCAGCAGTCGCGTCCCTTTCTCTGTCAGGAGAGGACGACGAATAATGTCTACAAGTTTACGCCGGGTATTATCACTCATTGCACTTAGCCTTTGGTATCGTCTTGATAGGTTGCTTTTACAACATCTAGGGCTGTTGTAGTCATCACAATCCGGTCAGCATGAAGCAGATCGAAGACATTTAGATTGTTGGCGGTGATTACTCTCACTCTGGCCACATTCCGAGCAGAACGATAGGTGTTTTCTTGCTTCTGATCGAGAATCAAGAGAATCTTTTGTTCAACATCTACACCCCAGCGTTGGAGGGCTTGCACGAATTCTTTGGTCTTTGGAGTAGTCAGATGAGACTCAAACTCTTCGACCACTACCAAATCATCGGTACGGCTTTGCAGGGCTGTACGCAAAGCTAAGCGGCGTTCCTTGCGGTTCATCTTAATATCGAATTCGCGGGGCTTCGGTCCAAAAATGACCCCACCACCACGCCACAGCGGAGAACGACTAGAACCAGCACGGGCACGGCCTGTACCCTTCTGCTTCCAAGGTTTTTTACCCCCCCCGCGGACTTCTGATTTTGTCAGGGTAGAAGATGTCCCTTGACGGCTGTTATGTAGTTGACGTTTCACAGCCAACCATAGGATATGTTCTGCTGAGGATTCTTTCGCCACAGGCAGGTCTAGCTCAACAGGAGCGAGGTCGCCCCCTTCCCAATTTTTAACCGTACAGGTTGCCATAATTTCTCCTACTTGGCCCCAACGATGGTGGCAGGAACAATACGTAATAGGGCTTCTTTATGCCCAGGGACCGCACCTTTCACGAGGAGCAATCCACGCTCGGCATCTACCCGAACAACGTGTAGCTTGCGAACCGTAATTTTCTTATTGCCCAATTGTCCAGGCATTTTTTTACCAGGATAGACACGGCCAGGAGTAGTACCTGCACCAATAGAACCAGGAGCGCGGTGGTTTTTGGAACCGTGAGCCATGGGTCCACGACGGAAGTTATGACGCTTTTGACTGCCGGAAAAACCACGGCCAATACTGATACCCGTGACATCTACGAGCTGGCCTGCCTCGAACAGAGACACACTCAAATCTTGTCCCGCCGTGTATTCAGCGACTGAGTTAGCGCGAAATTCTTGAAGGTGGCGCAGAGGATCTACCTCTACTTTTTTCAGATGTCCGAATTCAGGCTTCGTCAATGCCTTTTCTTTTACAGGTCCATAGCCCACTTGGACAGCACTGTAGCCATCGGTTTCTTGAGTTTTAACCTGGGTGACTTTGCATCCACCGCACTCGATAACGGTTACAGGAATAGCCTTACCTTCACTGAAGATTTTGGTCATGCCTATCTTGCGGCCCAATATACCTATAGCCACAGCTGTGTAACTCCCTACATGAACATTACGCAAAGCTCTTCAGGACTTAATCGGCCGATTGTTGACCTCGGCAAATCAGTATCCTTGACCTCTACCTAGCCGTACATTGATGTATCAATCCGCTAGACAGACATGGGGAAATACCCAAAAGTTCTGCAGTTAACAATAGTAGGTGTATACCCTTACCTTTGTCTAGTGTTTGTCCAAGACCGTTTAGGCTAAAACCATTTCGCTATAGACCACAACAGGTACGCGCTTAAACGCAGGAGTTCCTGACCGTGGATCAATCTTGGCCTTAAAGAGGACATTCACCTCTGGATAAAACATCAAGGCGGCTCCTGGACGAATAGTTCCATAGATGATCTCTACATTCTGGAGCTTACCCGCATCTCCCTGAACGGTGACGCGCTGGTGCTCCTGTAAATCTGCTTGTTCAGCGTCTATTAAATTCATCAGGATACAGTTGCGGTGGGGCATTCCCCGATATTTATCACCTGCTTTATAGACCACGGTATTGTGTTGAGCATAGCTGCGCCCGGTGGTCAAAATAAGGACTAGGCCTCGACCTGACTCAGCCACCTCCTGTGGTAAATGGAAGTCTTTTAGTTCCGGCAAGATCAGGTGTGGCAAGGGGGTAACGAACATTTGGGCTTTACCGGATACTGTCGGAAATTGGGGTTCCCTGAAAATACGATTAGCGATGGTAAATTCTTCTTTCGTTTCATCCAAGGTTGCCATCTTTTCAAATCCTGGGATGGTTTGGCCGATCAGTTGCCGGACATATCGTGTGTCCTGAAGCTTACGCCAGTGGACAGGAGTTTCTCCAAGGAGGCGGTGGGCAAGTTCCGTGAGAAATTCTACTTCTGAAATCAGTTCTGCTTCAGGCCCTTGTAGATGGGATTCCCCTGGATCATTTAGGCGAACAAAGTTGTTGCCCGATTCAGTAGTGGTCCGGTGAGGATTTTCAAATCGAGCAAAAACGGGCAGGATGAGCGTATTTTTCTCGGCCAGCCCATGAAAGTGCCCCAGATTAGGCTTGGTAGCGAGGTATAGGACGGTGTCAATACGGGAAAGGGCTCGTTTGGCCTGGGTTAGATTAGGATTGGCTGCATACAGGTTGCCGCCTAAACAAAGCAGGGTATCCACGTGACCAGCCTCAGCCGCTTCAATCAAGGCACGGGTGTCATAACCTGGGACCCGACTTAAAGAACGCCCCAACAGCTTTTCCAGGGCTTCCTGAATTTCTTTCTTTATGTGGATGGTAACCCCCATCGAACCAAAGCCCTGGACATTAGAATGTCCTCGAATCGGCATGGTCCCAGCTCCTTCTTTTCCGGCATTACCGCTAAGGAGCGCTGTGTTTGCAATGCTATGGATGTTGTCTACGCCATTTTCTTGTTGGGTAACGCCCATGGCCCAGGCAAAAACTACTTTACTGGAGGTGCCAACGATGCGTGCAGCGGCAATAATCTCTTCTTTGGCTATGCCGCAGGTTTGGGTAATCGCTTCCCAGGAAGTACTCTGGGAATGTTCTACCACCGTTTGCCAGCCCTCGGTGTGAGCGCTCAGGAAATCACTCTGGATACATTCCTGCTCGATCAGGGCCTTTTGGATGCCGACGAATAGGGCTACATCACTACCTGGAATCGGTTGCAGGTAGAGCGAAGAAATGGCTGAACCCCCCAGCAAGGACTGAATGGGATGGGCGGGAGACGCAAATTTGACCAAGCCAACTTCGACCGTCTGGTTGATGATAACCACCTTGCCGCCACGCTCCCGCACTTTAATCAGTTCATTCATCAAGCGGGGATGGTTGGCCGGAGCATTGGAGCCGATCAATACGATACAATCTGCTTTTTTCAGGCCCTTTAGACTCACCATAGA
>CASBPW010000004.1 GCA_949127685.1 Candidatus Sivonenia alaskensis PMM_0068
AGTCTTTTCATCATACTCGGGGGTCTAGGGGGGTTCTTGAGATTTCTTTCTTCTATAAATTGCTGAATAAATTCTCTGACCCTTGACATAGAGACGGAAAAATACAGATAATCAGAGGCTGTTCAATTTGCTCGGACCAGGGATAAGTGGGTTTTCCCCTCCTGTACGGCGTTAGATGAAGGAACTTATGGGTTACGCAATTATTGAATCCGGTGGTCGGCAGTTACGGGTTGAAGTAGGTCGCTTCTATGACTTAGACCTCCTGTATAGCTCCGCCGATGAAGATCGGGTGCTGCTGGAGGAAGGGGCATCCTTAAGCTTCGACCGTGTACTTTTGGTGCGCGCTGATGAAGAAAATCTTACGGTTGGGCAACCTTATGTAGAGGGGGCCGTGGTCAAAGGCAAGGTCCTTCGCCATGGCAAAGCTCGGAAGATAATCATTTATAAAATGCGTCCTAAGAAAGGTTATCGCCGCAAGAAAGGACACCGTCAGCAATACAGCCGTTTCATGGTGGAATCCATCGAAATCCAAGGCAAGACTATTGCAGCTCCCGCAGAATTAGCCCAGGCTAGCTAAACGATTCAACATTACGTAGTTAAGGAAGGGAAAGAAGTCATGGCACATAAGAAAGGTACAGGCTCTACACGGAACGGTCGGGATTCAAATGCTCAGCGCTTGGGCGTCAAGCGCTACGGCGGTCAAGTTGTCCGGGCTGGTAATATTTTGGTCCGTCAACGGGGAACCCATTTCCATCCAGGCAACAATGTGGGAAGAGGTTCTGACGATACCCTATTCGCCTTGATTGACGGTGAAGTTATTTTCGAGCGTTTGGGCAAGAGCCGTCAAAAGATCAGTGTCTATGCTAAGGCCGCATCTGCTTAATGTTGTGGGGGTAAGCCTTTCTTAGGATGCAGGTTCTCTACCCTTGTATCATTAAGAAAGCTTGCCCCTAATTTATTTTCCCATCTGTCTTAATTGATGCCCCGTGCCAAACTCAGCGACGCCGAACGCCAAGAACTAATTCGGCTCTACCAGACTACGGATGCCACGGCGATTACCCTGGCAGCAAAGTTTGATATCAGTGTGAGCACTGCTGCCCGAATGCTCAAGGCAACCTTGCCGGAGGATGAGTATCAAGAGCTCTCCAAGGGAAAGCGCAAGCGAGGGGTGGAATCGAGGGGGATGTCGACTACCGCCGAGGTAGCAGTGACTCCTGAAGTGGCTACTGAGATGCCTGAGGGTGCCCTTGAACCCTCTGATGAATTTTTTCAACCTGCTCAACCTGCTCAACCTGCTCAACCTCCGGCCCGATCTGCTCGGCCCCCTCGAACTTCTCGGGCAAGGGCTGCCGCCAACGCTGCTGCTAAAATAGCCGCCGAAAAAGCGGAACTGCTGGAGTCATTTCCTGTTTTTTCAGAAGATAACGACCCGCAGCCAGAAATTTCTGCCCTAGAATATCTTTCTCAGGCTAATGATGATGGTCAAGGGCTAGAACAGGGAAACGTAGATGTTGTTCCCGTGGATGTGCAAGCTTTTGAAGACTTAGAACTGCCCCGTATCTGCTACATCGTCGTAGACCGTGCTTCAGAATTGGTAGTTCGTCCTTTGCGGGATTTCCGGCAATTAGGCAGCATGTCAGAGTTGGATTCAGTGGCGCTGGCTATTCCTGTATTTGATAACCATCGCTGGGCGCGTAAGTTTTCCAATCGGTTCCAACGCATTCTCAAAGTTCCGTCCTATCTCCTGGATATCACTCGGCACTATCTCGTTGACCGGGGTATTACTAGAGCGATTATGGGCAAAAAGGTTTACTCTCTGGAGCGGGAGGGAGTCTCAGCCGACCAAGTGATGACGATGGTATCGGATGAAGAAGAATTGCTCTATACGACGGCGAGCTTTGGCGACCTGGATGACTTTAACGAGTCTGAAGATTCTAACGATAACGATGATGATGCTTCCTTTGAGGATGAGTAGCGATGGTGGCAACTCAGTCTGCTCTTGACGCTTTGGTAATTGCAGGCCGCACTTTTTCTTCCCGCCTATTTACGGGAACCGGGAAATATCGCAACTTTGCAGAAATGAATCAAGCCCTCGCTCAAAGTGGGTGTCAAGTAGTTACAGTGGCGGTACGCAGAGCCGAGCTCGGGGCTGCTGGTCATGTGGGATTGACCAAAGCCATCGATTGGACCCAATACTGGATGCTGCCGAATACCGCTGGTTGTGCCGATGCCGAAGATGCGGTGCGGGTGGCCCTCCTCGGTCGAGAAATGGCTAAGACCCTTGGACAAGAGGAGAATAATTGGGTCAAATTAGAAGTTATTCGCGACCCGAAAACCTTACTACCTGACCCGATCGGAACCTATGAAGCTGCAAAAATCCTGGTTGCAAAAGGCTTTGCGGTCTTACCCTATATCAATGCGGATCCAGAACTAGCTCGCCATCTCTGGGAAATCGGCTGCGTTACCGTCATGCCTTTGGGTTCTCCGATTGGTTCGGGGCAGGGCATTAAAAATACGGAAAATATCCAGATCATTATCGAGCGTTCGCCCATCCCTGTAATTGTGGACGCCGGAATTGGCGTACCTTCCGAAGCGGCCCAGGCGATGGAGATGGGAGCGAGTGCGCTCCTGATCAATACCGCGATTGCCCAGGCTTCTGACCCCGGAATGATGGGTAAAGCGATGGGGCAGGCTACCCAGGCGGGACGCTTGGCCTATCTGGCGGGCAGAATGCCTAAACGTACGGAAGCTACGGCCAGTTCGCCCCTCGCAGGGCGGATTACCCCATGAAAATAGGCATTGTTGTTTTTCCAGGAACAAACAGGGAACGAGATGTTGCCCAGGTGACAGAGGGTTTGCTCGGCTGTCCTACCCAGTTTCTGTGGCATCAGCAGACAGATTTGTCTGATAGTGATGTGGTGATTCTGCCCGGTGGATTTAGCTATGGTGACTACTTGCGGTGCGGTGCCGTAGCTCGGTTTTCTCCGATTATGCAAGCGGTACGTCAACATGCGGAGCGCGGTGGTTATGTCCTCGGTATTTGCAATGGATTCCAAGTATTGACGGAAGCAGGACTCTTACCAGGAGCCTTGGTCCGCAACCGGGACTTGAAATTCATCTGTGACTGGGTACACTTGCGCCTAGAAAATACACGTTCCCTGTGGACGAGGGGCTATCATGCCGGCCAAGTTATTTATGTGCCTGTAGCTCATGGTGAAGGTTGCTACTACGCGGACCCTGATACGATTCAACGCTTGGAAGATAACCAGCAAGTGGTTGTGCGCTACTCCGATGCTCAAGGTGAATGTCCTGACGCCGCGAATATCAATGGCTCTTTGAACCATATTGCCGGAATTTGCAATCAGCGGGGGAATGTAGTCGGTTTGATGCCCCATCCTGAAAATGCCTGCGACCCTGCTTTGGGAAATAGCGATGGCCTTAAATTCTTCGAAGGTATGGTCACGGAAGCGCTTGCTTTCACATAAAGTAGAATGCGCATTAAAAAAGCTCCTTAGGGAGCTTTTCAAGGTTTTAGTTCAATTTTTAGTAACGAGGACGCTGTTCACGCCGTCCGCCACCGGCACCACCGCCACCACCACCGCTGCGTTGCTCGCGGGGCTGCGCTTTGTTAATACGAAGCTGCCTACCGTCAAATTCAACACCGTCAAATTCCTGAATAGCAGCGTCTTCCTGCTTATCATCCTCTAGTTCTACAAAAGCAAAACCTCTGGGACGACCAGATTCACGGTCAGTGGGGATACTTATAGACTTTACAGGTCCTATTTCCTCGAACATCTCGCGGATATCGGACTCACGGGCACGAAAGGGAAGATTCCCTACAAAAAGGGTCATGGTCAACTAGCCTACTATGGTCTCGTTTATTCTAGACCAGATCTTTTCAAAGTTAGCTAGTTTTGTCCTGGTTATTTTAGATTTCTTGATAGAAGACATCTCATTTCAAAAATGACTTTTATCTGCTAGAAATTATCTTCTTCAGGGTCCAGAATGTATCTAATAACACGCAATCATGATTATTTCCAGGTTCCCTAAAAAAGATAAATACCTCTCCTGCTGAGCTTTTCAGGCACAGTAAATGGCACATTACAAAGACGGAAATTCTGTCTTTAATGAGGTAAGCAATATAGTAATTTTGTCTTGATCGATACGATAAATTAGATAATTGCCCCGACGGCGTGGCGCACTGTTGGGTAGGGGGTGCCCTGCTTCGATACAGAAATCTTCAAAAAAAGTTCTCAACTCAAGAGCGATGTAAGAATCTTTGCTCCCTTCAAGGTCTGTAGGCTGGCTATTCTCTAGAGCTCCATAGAGAGCACGCGCTTGTTTGCCCTGTAGAAAGTCGTATTCCTGAATGGCAATCGCTTGCATGAGGTAGCGAGCTTGGCCGTAGGGCAACTTAAGTCGACGGACAAGCGTCTTGACCTGAGGCATTTCCTCGGGCAGTACGGAGCGGTACAGGTCCACCACTCGTTTGCGGTTCCACTCAGAGATGGAGAGGGGGCGCTCTTCTCCTCGGACCCAGGCACAGTATTCCTGAACCGCCAGCGCTAAAAGGTGTTCCACCTGTTCTGGGCTTGGGTTTGGTTTGCCTGTGAGACTAACCAAGGCATCTTCTAAATCTTTGTTGAGGGGAGCAGAAAGTTTCATGGCTGAGGCAGAGCGCAACAAAAAAGTTATAACCCCTTTTTCCCAGAAACACTACCTATAGAGTTGAACATATCTTGACTACTATACGTAGAGCTAAGTAAAAGCTTCCGTTAGGCAGTCATGTATTGCAAAATGTGTAGGAGTCTGACCAGGGCTAAGGGGCGATGATAATTTCTTAGATAGTCTTCATATTAAGAAAACTATGGCTCTTGAGAAAAACGCTAAAGTGCGGGTCTTACGCAAAGAATCTTACTGGTTCAACGATGTAGGCACCGTAGTCTCTATCGACCAAAAGGCGACCTCGATCTATCCAGTCACCGTCCGTTTTGAGCGGGTCAACTATTCCAACCTCAATACCAACAACTTTGGCGTGGAAGAACTTGAAACGGTTCGTTAGTGCCTGAACTTCCTGAAGTCGAAACGGTCCGTCGGGGATTGATCACTTCTTTAGTGGGCCAAAAAATTGCTGGGGTCGAAGTGCTTCGGCCTCAGTCCATCGGATTTCCCACCCCAGCAGATTTTGAGCAAAGTCTGCTAGGGCATTCTGTGTTGGATGTATCTCGCAGAGGCAAATATCTCCTGATCCATCTTGACCAAGGAGCCCATCTTGGGGTCCATTTGAGGATGTCCGGGCGTTTGTTGGTGACATGGACAGACCAACCCCTAGGGCCCCATGTGCGGGTTCGTATCTTGCTAGAACAAGAGCAGGAGCTACGCTTTGAAGACATGCGGGTCTTTGGACGCCTTTGGTATGTGCCTCGGGGAGAAGCCTTAGAAAAAGTAATCACAGGGCTGCAACATCTAGGGCCAGAACCCCTGGATAATTTTTCCGGGAAGGATCTGTTCGACCGCTTGAAAAAACGGACTCAACCGATTAAGACTGCTCTCCTAGACCAGAGTGTAGTGGCGGGGATTGGCAATATCTATGCCGATGAATCGCTCTTCGGGGCCAAAATTAATCCTCTGAGGCCCGCTCAGTCCCTGACCCTAGACGAACTCGATACCCTGACTACGGTGATCCAATCGACGCTGAGTCAAGCCATAGCCCTAGGTGGTTCCACGCTGAGAGACTATACCGACATCCGTGGCGTCAATGGAAACTATCAGGAGGAAGCTTGGGTTTATGCTCGCAAAGGAGCCCCCTGCCGTGTCTGTGGAACTACGGTAGCAAGAATACGTCTTGCAGGGCGTTCTACGTGTTTCTGCCCCTACTGCCAGCCTCTGAAGGGTGTAGAATACTCCCAATGAGCCGCTCTTGCCTGTTTAAAAGCATAAGTTTCCAAAAATGCAGTCAACCCTGCCTTAGCATTGGTATGTGCGCGCCTTTTCATCTGCACAGCTTAGAGGTTTTACAGCCCCATGGCTAATGTTTCTGCCCCCACCCTAGAGCATCAAGAAGACTTCCAACTTCCAGCACAGCCCAAAATGGTCAGTTTTGGGTCTAGGGCCTGTGCGGCCTTAGTTGATGCTGCCATCGTCATTGCGATTCCCTATCTCTTAGCCTGTGCTGGATTTGTAGCCATCGATGGAGCCAGCAGCCTGATCAACGGAAAACCATTTGCTTTGGACAAAGCGGTTAGGCAGGTCCTTTTCCCAGAGCAATTGTGGAAGACGATTGGTTCGATTGAGCCTGTACTTACAGCACAGAATCGGGACGCGCTCTTAGGACAATTAGCCGTTGCCGCTCAACCCTTTTTAAACGTTATGGCCGTGACCAGCGTTTTATCGCTCGTCTTTTTTGCGTTCAATCATCTAATGCTCCCCAGCATCGACGGCCAATCTATTGGGAAAAAACTGGCTGGCCTCAGGATTGTGCAAGAGGACGGGGACCCCCTGAGCTTGAGTCGTCTTTTCCTGCGGAATGTTGTGGGGTATGGCCTTTCCAGTATCTTCTTGGTGGGCTATCTATTTGCCTTGGTAGACCCGCAAAGGCGCGCTTGGCATGACTATATCAGCAAAACTAGGGTGGTCTGGGACTCCAAAGATACGGCCCTGAGAGGGGGATTTATCTCCTCCTTCATGTTCCACCTCTTGGCGGTTGCTTCCTCTATCTTGCTGATCTATTTCCTCAAATTTTTGATTCTATGGTTAAAAGCGATAGGGCTGCCGATTCCAGCCTTGACTACACCCCCTACCCAATACGACCCGGTTGAGTACACCCTATCCAACGCAAGCAAACCCCCTAAAACAGAGCGCAAATCCAATGTAAATTCTGTGGCTGGAGGGAGACGGAATCCTAAGCTGGCCGTTTCTCCAGGGCGTCCTAGCGCGGCTAAAGCACAGTCGCAAAAGGCATCCAAACAGCCTGCGGCCAAAAGTGAAGCAGAAGCAGCTCCCAAGGAAGCTCCTCGCCAACCCAAGCGACCTAGAATAGAACCTCCTAAGCCTCGTCCGGTTGTGGTTCGCCAGAAGCCACCAGAGCCGAAGCCTCGTCCGGTCGTGGTTCGCCAGAAGCCACCAGAGCCGAAACCGGAGCCTAAGCCAGTCCCTAAACAGGAAGAGCCCAAACCCTTACTCCGTCAGGACCCTGAGCCTGTCTCTAAGCCCCAGCCTAAGGTCCCTGAAACGCCCAAGCCAAAACCTGTGGAGACTCCTCCGCAACCGCTGGCCAGTAAGCCAGAACCAGCTCCAACTCCACAGCCCAGTCAGCAGACAGAACCAGCTCCTTCTGAGGAGGCTCCACAACCACGCACTACCCGAAGATCTGCCGTCGGAGGTTCCGGTTTGGAGGAGGGACGGAGAACTCGGAAATCCAGCTCTTCTTCCTTGGGTGGTTTATCCAGCCGGAGTAACGGATCTGGGCCTGGAGGGGTTGGCAATTCTGACGTATTCAATGCAGACCGTAATGGTCCGGGGGAAGGAATTGATGCGGCGAAGGATGTGGATTTTGGTCCCTACATGGCTGAGTTGCAGCGTCGGGTAAAACGGAACTGGATTCCTCCGGAACAAGGAAACTCACGACGTAGTGTGTTGCGTTTCAGCATTAGCCGCAATGGAGAAATATCCAATTTGAGAGTGGGTAAGAGTTCTGGGAATCCAGATTCTGATGCTGCGGCGATGGATGCTGTGCGCAGAGCCGCTCCTTTCCGCACCTTACCGGCTGGCTACAAGGGCCGGACTATCGATATCCAATTCACCTTCGATATCAATGTCTTTGGTGGAGATATGACCAACTAGCCCCAAGCAGCACTCAGCACACCGCCAATAACGGCAAATCCAACTGACCAGCGGGAATTTGCTCCTGCGCCTGAGGCGATCAGCAGCACAGAGAGCCCCGCTAAGTCTCTGGATGCCGTCATTAAAATCGGGGGCACCCACTCTCGAAAGACATTAAGAAGGGCTTGGGTGTAACTCGCTTCCTTGCTGACTCTGCGCCCTCTCTGGCAACCGACTCCTCCTGAATTTTGAATTGAAATTGCTGCAAAAAACTGTATAAGTGTTGATTCTTTGCTTATCTGCTATTCTTTTAAAGAAATCTGATGTCAGCGATCAATTTTCGAGTAGCGGTCAGTCTTAAATACAACAGGGGCACTTTCTCAACCATCGTGTAACCTTCTATCTAGGCCGTTATCCAGGCAAAGGAGGTGTTCCTTTAACCGTCGTCCATAATCAGTAATCAGTGTGTTTTCCAAGTTACATGAGATTGCTATATGACCTCCGACACCAACAAGCCACATCGCATAACCCTTAGAAACTTTATCACTACCTCGGCAGTTGGGCCAGGTTTAGCACTATCACTCGGTTATCAATTCGTAACAAGCAAAACAGCTCTTGCCACTCCGGTCACTGAGGCAGGGGCGACTCCAACTGACTTCGACATCAATAAAGCCTTCGAACGATTCATGAGCGACCTCGGCTTCAGTGCCTCGGATGGGGGAGGCAAGGTGACCTTCACCGGCGAAGACCCGATCCTGCGCAGCCATTTCCGCATCGGTGCCGCGATGGCGATTCCGGCGATGGGCGCGGCGGTGGGCGCGGCGGCGATCTGGCGCGAACGCACTGGACAGGGCCAGGACCTGAAGGTCGATCTGCGCGAATCGGTCTACAACATCAACCCGATCATCGGCGCCATCATGCGGATGAGCCAGGCCGCAGGCGTAATTCCGGCGGCCGATCCGTTGCCTTCCAATTTCAATTTCCTCCACCCCAGCGTCAACGGGCTGTTCCTGCAAGCGCCCGTCGGCCTCGGCAACCCGATGACCTTCGTGCCGTTCGAAACCAAGGACGGTCGCTTCTTCAACATCACCGGCGCCTATCCGCACCTCGAACGGCGCGGCTTGGAAGCGCTGAATGTGCCGCCGGGGCGTGACAACATCGTGCGCGGCTTCAAGGCCGTCAACAGCTTTGAGTTCGAGGAACGGCTCAACAAGATGGGCGGCGTCGGGGTCGTCCACCGCACCGCCAAGGAATGGCTCGCGCACCCCGAAGGCGCCTATCTGGCGAAGACCCCGCTGATCGAGATCGTCAAGATCGGCGACTCGGCCCCCGAAGCCTGGTCAGCCAACCCGACGCAGCCACTGTCGGGCATCAAGGTGATGTCGAATAC
>CASBPW010000005.1 GCA_949127685.1 Candidatus Sivonenia alaskensis PMM_0068
CTCCTTAATCTCTCCATCGCGTCCAAAGAAAAACTTGTGGTCTTTTTCGGTGAGGGATGACAGCCCGCGAAAGGGACATTCAGCCTTATAGGGTGGGGGCTCTTTCCCCAAGGCCGCCAGGGCATCGAAGCTGATGTCGAGCACTTCATTACAGAGGCTGTTGAGCTCCTCTAGCGCCTGTATTCGCTCTTGGAGGGCTGGGGTTGCCTCGGCTCCCTCTGTATTTTCCAGGATCTCTACCTGTCGCTCAAACCGCTCCCAAAGAAGTACTGCATTCGGGGCCCGCTCTTGGAGCAGGGGTCGAAGCTGCTGAAGGCCAAACTCGATTTCCCCGTCGGTCAGCCCCCGCTCTTGGAGACGATCGCTAAAGAGGGGTCGCCCACCCAGACGGCTAAACAGGGCAGGAACCGTCGCGTCTTCTCGGTCGCCCAATCCGGCAGTGGCTTCCTGCAGGGCCAAGTCTACTGCTCCCGATACTCTCAGGCGCTGATAAAAGTTCTGTCCCAGGGCTAGGGCTGTCTGGACACTCACCTTACGGGTCATCGCTACCACAGCGGGCATGCCCCACTCTCGTACCAATCGCTGTGCTAATCCACCTAAGGCATCTTCTGCTTCTGGTTCAGCACTCTCACAAGTGCAGAGAAAGAGAAAGTGCGGTAATCCCCGCTCACCCCCTATGTCCTTCAGAGCCCCCAGTAAATTTTTCCCGAGCAAAAGCTCGGCTTGATTATCTTCTTTCGCCCAGTAGAGTGCGGTCTCTCCATCCGATAGCACCCTGCCATGACAGATAAAATGGAGCATGGTATAAGGCTTTTTCGCGTTCGTCAGGTGCTCACAGAGATTTTTGAGTGTGGGTGCACCGATCGCCCCTTCAATATCGTTGGCCAGGATTGAACAAGGAATTTCACCCAAGGCCCCCTGCACGCTGGATACTGCAGCCTCGACATCGAAGGGATCCAGCTGATACTTTCCTAGATTAGAGGGACTGGCTACGAGTACCAGAGCCCTCAAGTCACGTCTCCCAATCGGGGGAAAACGTCGGTCGATAATGGTGGGGATATAGAGCGAAAAAGGTAAGCGCTGGTCACGGGCTAAATGATTCCAATTCCCACTACTATCAATGGGAGCACATAGTCTTTCCCAATGTAGGGTTCTCAATTTGTCGTTGGTTTCGAGCGAGAGCAAAATTCGCAAATGATCCTGACTCTTGCTGAGGGCGCGGACAAAAGTACGCTCCACATCATCCCGAAATAAGGCCTTGCCCAAGTGGATGCCGTATTCCTTGGCATTTTCTTTGAGTTCTGTCAGTTCTTGAAAGTCCTCTTCACTGAGCTGAAATCTCCCTTCTGTGTGGGTGGTCAATCCGTCCGGTTGCTTCATTCTGGCGACCACGGGCCAGCTATTATCGCCATATGGGCGCTGGATGGTAATCTCGAACTCATAGCTGTTCATTGATCTCGTCCTGCGCTTGATTGCCTCAGTCGCTGATGGATAAATTTCCAGGTGGCCGGAAGCGCTAAAATAACGCCGTGAGGCAGGGCCAGCAGAACGGATAACTTAAGGGCGGCCTGAACGGCCATGCTAAACGTTTGAAACACTGTGTTCCGAGAGCCTAAGGCTAGAGCCAAAGTGCGCTGATGGAGGGCTACCTGTGCAGCATTCACTCCTTCCTTCCAGACGCTATTCACATCGCCTGTGAAGCTAACCACAGTCTGGGCAATGGTTCGACCTTGGATTTGGGTCTCGATCCTGGCATCGTTGGCCGTGATACCCCGCAATCCCTCAGCAAAAGAATGAAATGGCTCAAAGGCCCTAACCATCTCTTCGCCTAAGCCAAAACACTCTGGCTGTCCCCTGTTCTGGAGTGCGGCCAAGGAGGTCAGTAACTCTTGCTCTAGCGGTGCTAGCCCCTGGCCCTCGGATACGTCAAAAGTTAGGCCCGCTTTCACTCCAGAATCCGTAGGGGGAATCAGCAGATTAATCCGGTCTAGGACTGTACCCAGCTCGTTTTGGGAGCCAACTAGCCTCGCCTCGCTGTTGGACAGAAGGGCCGTCGCCTTCCCTAGGTCATCAGGGAAGTTGGCTCTCCATAGTGGAGCCTCCACAGCGGCTTCCGAATCCAGCGCAAAGGCAACAGCAGCCTCTGAGGGGCTCGGGTTCGTGATCCATAAGCCGATCAGATTGGGTGCCGTTTCCGCTAGGGTTGCATCGAAGAGTTCAAAGACGGGTGTATGTTCGGTCCAAGCCATGGTCACAGCACCTTCAACGCGCTGAGTAGATGGGTTGCCGCTGAGACCATAACCTGGAGCAATTCAGCGCGATGGGCTTGCGCTTGTGCGACCGTATCCTGGTGGATCTTCCACAGCGCTTCATCAATCTCACCCTCCTTTTCCGGAACACACACTAAAGTGTCTCCATCGAGGTTAATACGGGTCAAGGCCCGGAGTTTGGCGGTCCCTTCAAACTTTCCAGAAGTAAGGTTATAGGTTACTCCGGTTAGGTTATCACTAGCGTAGGTTGATACTTCCAAACTGGAAGTATCTGCGGCAGCCTGCTGTAGGGTTGTGCTCAATTGGTCGGAGAACTGCTGTAGCGCCTGGGTCAATCGGCTCTGGGCCTGCTTCAGGCCAGATATATCAAGTGCATCGAGCAAGCCGTAGTTAACGGGCGTGGCCTCTGTTGTTGTTGCGGCGACCTCCTCTGTTGTAGACGAGGGGGGCTCTGGGGTGGGCATTGGCTGAAAAGTAACGGTTTCCAAGGTTGGCCGATGGACCGCTTGCTCCTCTCCTACAATCAACCGTACTGCTGGGTCGCCAATAATCGCATAGCTACGGGCATCATTGTTAGCTGTCCACAGACCAGCCAAATTCGCATCATCTACCACCGCACCAAACTTGATCTCTTCGAGTTCAGTCGTGAGGTCAGAGGAAAGTTCAGCATAACGCTCGTTAAAAAATTCGACCGCAGACCCGACGGGATGACCTTCCATCAAACGTTTCAGGGTGCTCTGAAAAACCGCCAACTGCCTTCCAGTCCGGCCCCAGACAAAAGAACAACCCCAAGCCCGCTCCACATGCCCGACTACCGCTAGGGCTCCTCCCTTGGGGTGGCTGAGGAGGCGCCGGGGCAGGCTAGCCACAAAAGCATGGGGAGCAATGGCGGTCCGTTTCTCCGGGAATTGGTGGGCAAAGTCATCCATTTGCGGCGTGCCAGCGCCATAGCAGGCAAAGTGAAAAGCGATCAGTCCAAGTAAGTGCGCCTCGGTACCGACATCATCCGCACAGAAGTAAAATTCTTCTGGAATCGCTTGCCGCCACTGCAGTGGACCGGGCCAATCCTGGCAGAGCAGGGCTCCTTGGTGGGCAAGTTGCCGGGCATCTCCATTCGGGAAGCCCATGCCATGACTAGCCGTAAAAAGCAGCCCTGGGGTTTCGGAGCCTCCGAGCAGTTGGCCCAATCGTGCCTTGGTCGCTTCGTCTCTCAGGAGGGTCTGCACCGCCCACTGTGGTTGGTCTTGGGCTATCCATTCCGCTAAGGGCTTAATCAATTGGTCAGCACTGAGTTGCGTCGCTTGGTCTCCACTGTTGCGCACACCGAAGAAGCTAGCGCGACGAGGCAGGGAAAGCTTGCCCGATTCAGCCTCTACGACACTGCGAGCATACTGCGCATACTCCTCTGGGGTATCAAAATAAATGCGCCCCACGGCATACTGCACATCGAGTTGGTACTGAAAGCGAAAAGGAATGGTTTCTGGATCCCCGACCAGGAGCAAGTAGTAGGGCATTTTGTCAGGGTCAGCCGGTCCCGGACCGACTCCATGACGGGCCAGAAACTTATTTTTCGACTCACCCGGACGATAGGCTCTAGGACCGACATACTCCTGATAGTAGTGCTCGTGCTCCTGGGTCGCCTGCTTCTTGCGATGCTCCAATAGTTCGCTGAGTGCTTCTTTGATAGAAGGGTCTGCATCATGAGCGAAAATCACGCCCCAGCCGGTTTCTTCTAATTTCTTAGGGTCACGGCCTTCCACCAAACCAAAGGAACTTTGCGCACTGTTGACACGGGCTTGAAGCTCACTGAGATGGGCCGGATCAAAGGTTTCGCCTTGGGCAATTTTAGAAACCTCCTCCGGCGTAAGCGGGGGCATAAGGTAGGAACCCGTCGCCCCGTCGATTCCATTGAAAACTAGCTTTTCTGCACTCACCAAGAGTTCTCCTAGAGCGAATGGGGGTTTAGGTTAAGGAGTAAGGGCTGCTGACCACATGGCATGAGCGACTTCCGGTTTGGCAATGTCGCTGTGGGCACCGGACAGAGGTCCACTACTCATGTCGCAAATGAACTCGCTACTTTCCAGGTTGTAAATTTTGCCCGCTTCAAACGAGTAGGAGGCATTCAGAGGAAGCATCTTCAGGTCTACAATTTCCTGTCCCAGTCCACGGATACCAAAGCTTCCTATGCCACCATACTTAGGCAATTCGCCGGGGCCAAAGTTTACATCACTGAGGACGATTCCAGCCCCAAGGGGATACATCTTACCCACGGCGTTATCGAACTCAGATTGGGTCGTCACAATTGGACCCGTGACTTTGTGGTCAGCGACGACGGAGTGAAAGTAACCGGCCCGACCGGGGGCCACCGGAATATCTGAGGAGTATGACCACAGCGATAGCGCTCCTTGCATCAAAACCAAAGAATGAACGGGTCGAAGCAGGGTGCCGTGGTCATGGGGACCGGCGAGAGAGGCTGAGACCACGATACATCCGAAACTATGGCCGATCAGGTGGAATCGCACCGTCGAGGCTGCGGCCTCTTGGAGTTTTTGCAACAACTGGTGGCCGCTGCTTTCACCGAATTGACGCGCAAAGCCTTTCATTTTCCAGAAAGATAGGGTGCGCAGCGGAGCCAACAATCCACTGAAACTTAAACTCCCATAATTGACGGGTTCGGCAGCAGCAGCTTGAAAGATACTTTCTGGGTCAAACTTTTCGCGGTCGCTCTCTGGCGCAGCGCCCTCCCCTTCACTGCCTAACGAAGCTTCCTGGTTCAATACCTCATAGGCTTGGCGTACTTCGTCGGGTAATGCGCTGGGAGCCATATCTTCCATGGCCGCGTTGAAAATAGTTTGCAAGGCCTCCCTCGCTGCAGGGGTATCCGCGATGCGCTCGGCATACTGAGCAATTAACTCTTCTAGGGGAGAAGGGGCAGTTGGATCAAAGGAGACTGCACCCCCTCCCAGTTCTTCATCTCCCCAAGGTTTACTGGGCCAATGCAGGCCAATCAGTAGAGGGCGAAAGCCTGGTCGCGCCTGTTTGATTCGTTCAAGGTCAGCCTGATTGGCGGCCATGGCCCCAATCCAGTTGTTGTACTGATGGCGTGCTGCCGGAATGTCCCCCATCCATCCGTGGCTCATCAAGAAGACATCGGTGATAGGCTCACTGGATAAAACATTCAAGAGCTGTTGACTCAACAGCACGCCAGACTCCTCCCGTTCGTTGCCATCCGCATCAAAGGCGATTAGATAGTAATCCAACGAAGTTCTGGGGACTGTTTCAAGGGGCATGTGTAACTCCTTCCTCGACTTTGGCCAATGGTTATTCTTGATTCGTTAAGAGTTTGGTGCCTAACAGCTCCTATGATCCCATATTGAGA
>CASBPW010000006.1 GCA_949127685.1 Candidatus Sivonenia alaskensis PMM_0068
CCACCGCCGCGACCACCGCCGCCGCCTCTAGCATAGGCTCCATCCGTGGGCAGCAGGCTTGCACTGAACATAACGGCAAAGGCAAAGGCAAGGATTTTGCTTGTTGCTGATTTCATCGTCTTTCTCCTTGGTCGGCTAGGGCTTGGTAACTTTACTGACTTTGGCAGACGGCAAGAAGTCAATCTGCGCCGCACCAGCAGGGGGTTTGAAGGTAAACGTATCCGAAGCTAGGGAAGGGTTAAAATTCCACTTGCTTAAGACAACCGAATACTGGGGAACACCCGGTAAGTCCTTATAGGCAATCACAACCTTCAAAATACGGGGAGGAGCATCTTGACTGACCCAAAGTTGCCAGTCTTTATCCTGTCCGTGGAAAAGAAGATGATAGGCTGGAACCCGATTCACCATATCAAGCCCGATAAACAGCGTCTTGCCTGCATTGGCTGCTTCTGGCGTGACAGCAATACAGGGATTACTCACGATCAGATTCGAAAGTGGCAGGTCAATGCCATACTTCTCTTCGATTGCGTTGACGGTCTCGTCAATCGTCGGGGGAGCCGGTTTGGTCGCGTAGAGGTTTTTAGCAGGATTCAGGAGCGTAATGGTTTTGCCGTTGTAGTATAGGACCGAATCCCGCCTGTCACCGGTATAAATTGCACGCATCTGGTTGGGCTTCCGCACCGCTAACTTTTCGTAGGCGCTGTACTGAACTTTTTCTCCGGAGTCGAGCACATTGTCGAAGGTAATATCCTTCTCGACCGTGAACGCTTTCTGGGCTTTCAGAAAGTTACAGGCTTTCTGGAGGATCGCGTTGGGGTCAGGATCTACCGTGCTATCGATGCCGGAGGGATTTTCCTGGGCGTTCGCCCCAGGCATCATCGCCAATGGCATCCAAGCAATCATCAGGAAGATAAAATGTTTTGCCTTGATCATGGGTCTCAAACTGCTCCTTTAAGTCAATATCTACGCCATAACAGAGGTTAGAAGATTTCCATTTGTCAAGGGGCTGTTGGGGAGAAACTGAGTTTAATCACAAACAACGTCTCTACCCCAACAGTCATGTTTGATATCCTATCACTGCTGCAATGCTTGCTCTTTCACCTTGATGAGATTCCGCTGGGTCAACTCAGCATCGTTCTCATTGCCCTGCTGGCGATGAGTGGACGAGTAACGATGTTAGGGATCTCCCGCTGGGCAGGTAAAGGGGGGAGTTATCGAACCGTTGGTAGTGATACGGAAGTAGTGGTAAGGCTCAAGTCCTTGCCAACTCCGCATTGTAGCCATGTATGAAGTACCAAATTGCCCCAATATGATTGTTGAGCTTTTTGGAGAAGGATAAACTTTGTCTTACTAAGCGAGAAACCCGCTGTCTGAAGGTATTATTTAATCGTTCAATATGATTGGTCAGACCAGTTTCTTTCCCAACAGCTCGATGACGTTCATGGGGAATAACTGTTTTGTAAGCCTGCCAAAAATCTGTATAAGCAAAGGCACTTTGTTGATAAATATCTGGCAAGGAAGCCCATAATTGACGAGCAGATTGCCTAGTTCTATTTCCTACAAAACAACCGACGATTTCTCGGGTATCGTGATCTATTGCCAGCCAGATATAAACTTCATTTTTCTTGCTATAAAAAAATGACCACATTTCATCACATTCGATTATCAGCCTACCTTTGGATTCTCCTGAAACCTTTATCCGACGAGGGATACGGGCCAGCTTTTGATTGATATAATCTTGCAACCAAGACCAGCTTACTTTCGTGACTCTGGCAATTCCTCTTAGTGATATTCTTTCAAGTAATAGATTGTCAATCAATTGCTTTGTTTCGTCTGAAATAGTAATGTTAGTAGGATTATCGACGAATTGGCGACTACAGCTTTTGCATTGATACTTTTGCTCACCATTGTGAACGGAGCCATTTTTGATAATGTGCTGAGAACCACAGACAGGACACTCAATATCTAGAGATTCTTCACACTTTTCTTGAGAAAAGTTTACTGTCTCTTGTAGGATGATTGGCAATAAATGACAAATAAAAGTAACCGCCGATTCAAAAATGAAGTGCAACACCTGAGGGTTTTTGCCTAAGGGGCTCACAGAGGTAACCTGACGTTTATCATAACGAGTCGGAAACCTCCATGAACTACCAGCAGCTTAGCCCAAATGAGCGTCAGCAGATCTATACGCTCATGTATGAAGATTGTTTATCAGTTCGAGCGATGGCCAAAAGATTAGGTCGTTCAGCTAGCACCATTAGTCGTGAGCTCCATCGCAATACTTGCGATAAGCACTACCTTCCAGACACTGCTCAGCAGCTAAATATTATTCGGCGAAAAGCCTCAAAACACTCCTTTCTAAAAGTGTCTTTTACGCTTTTGGAAAGTATAAAGATAGGCCTGAGTGATTACTATAGCCCGGAACAGATAGCGGGTCGCCTCAAAGTAGAAAAGCAGCTATTTATCAGTCATGAGACCATTTATCAGATGATTTATGCAGATTACGAAGGCATGGCAGCTTACCGTACATATCTGCGCCAAAGTCACAGACAGCGGCGGCGACGTAGGGGAAGCAAAAGCAAGCGAGGAAAGATACCAAACCGCGTGGATATTGATTTACGGCCTGCAGAAGCTGATAGTAAAAAGGTTATAGGACATGTGGAAGGAGATACCGTGATTGGCGCTAACCACCAGGGGGGATTAGTAACCTACGTAGATAAAGCTTCTAAGTTTTTGCTAGTCGGTCTTATCAAGAATCGAACAGCCAGTCATGTCACCCAAATAAGTGTTGAGTTGTTCCAGCATTTTGCAGAAGGCAAAGTAAAGACAGTGACCTTTGATAATGGCAAGGAATTTAGCAATCATGAAACATTAGGCGAGGCAATAGGTGCTAAGTGTTATTTTGCTAAGCCCTATCATCCCTGGGAACGAGGATTAAATGAGCATACTAATGGATTGATTCGTCAGTTTTTTCCGAAGTGGACTAATTTTCGCATCATCAAACCCGAGCAAGTAACAAGAGTAATGAATCTAATAAATGACCGCCCAAGAAAATCACTTGGTTATCGGACGCCACGTGAGGTATTCTACGGTCAGTCAGGTGCTGTTGCACTTCAAATTTGAATTGGCCAACTTTCTTAAAAATATTGACATGGGAAACCTCTATTAGTAGTGATAATTATGGAACTAATTACGTTAGGAAATAATATACACAAACCATACAGAGCATGAGTTCCAGCTTACCACTACTTGTAGATCACTACCTGGCGTTGAAGCTGCCGTCGCATTCATGATCCCACTTTCGCTACCAACACCACTAGGGAGCGTGGGCCAACCTTGTAAGTGCTGCCAGCGACAGGCAGCATGTCATCCAAGTCATAGATGTCATTCGGTGCTGGGCGACTGGTGTCGATCCAGAGACTCCAGCTCTGCTGGCCCGTCGGGGACGCTGGTGGTACCTCGAAGCTGAGCGCCTCCCAGTAGGCGTTGACCATCAGATAGAAGCGCTCCATGCCAGCAAACGACGTACGCGATAGAGCCAGCGCATGGGATGTGTAGCCTTCATCCGGCGTGCTCGGCGTCACGCCGCCCAGTTCGACTTGCACCTGCTGTAGCAGTGCCAGCAGCGTATCCGTGTCGGTTCGGCCCTGCCCGTAGTGAAGCCGCGTCGCAATCAGCTGTTTGACGAAGCGGTGGATGTCTCCATACTGGTCGAGTAACGTCCAGTCGAACCAACTGATTTCGTTGTCCTGACAATAAGCGTTGTTGTTGCCTTGCTGGGTGCGGCGCACCTCATCGCCCATCAGGATCAGCGGGGCACCCGTGGCGGTCAGCAATACCGTGAAGAAGTTCTTGACCTGACGGCTGCGCAGCTCTTCTACAGCTGGATCCTCCGTTGGTCCTTCGATGCCGCAGTTCCAGCTCTGATTATCATTGGAGCCGTCGCGGTTGTCTTCGCCGTTGGCTTCGTTGTGCTTGCTGTTATAGGACACCACGTCGTTGAGCGTGAAGCCATCATGAACCGTGACGAAGTTGACGCTCTGTTCCGGCTCGCGCACATCCTTGCCAAACACGTCCGGGCTACCGGTCATGCGTTTAGCGAGGGCTGCGACATAGCCGTTGTCGGACTTGACAAAACTGCGCACGTCGTCGCGGAACCTGCCGTTCCACTCCTTCCAGGCGTCGCCGACGAAGGTACCAACTTGGTAGAGGCCGGCTGCATCCCAAGCCTCGGCGATCAACTTGGTGCCTGCCAGCACCGGGTCAGACTCGATATCCCAGATGATTGGGGGATTGGACAGGGACTCGCCCCCTTCTCCACGCGTCAGCACTGAGGCCAGGTCGAACCGGAAGCCGTCGACGTGCATCTCCTGGAC
>CASBPW010000007.1 GCA_949127685.1 Candidatus Sivonenia alaskensis PMM_0068
GGAGAAGAGAAAAGAACAAATCCATTCCTGCGCTATGACCAACCAGCACTGCAAAAGAGTACGGGTGCGTTCGACCCCGTGAACGTTTTTGCGAAAGTGCGCAGCTTAAAAGATCGATGGTGAGCAGCCAGCGTTACATCCTATGGAATAGGGGCGATAACCCGCCAAGCAGAAGGGCATGGGTACCACAAAAAACCCTAGGAAACTTTTGTCCTCCTAGGGTCAATATGTTTTATTTTAGTGCTTACTTAACGATGATTTCGCCAACCATGCCAGCCGCTTTGTGAGGGGTGCAGTGATATTTGAAAGTACCGGGCTTAGTAAACGTGGTAACGAAGCCAGCGTCAGTCTTAACGACTAACTTCTCGTGAGAATAAGCCTTATTGGCCGCGTCATCAAAAACAACGTTGTGGGGACCAGCCTTCACGAAGACCCACTTAACGGTATCTCCTTTAGCGATGGTCAGAGATTTAGGGACAAAAACCAGCTGCCCTGACTTAGAACCCATGTCCACGGTGTATTCCTTGGCAAAAACTTGGCCAGCAGGTAAAACGGTAGCCACACCGACCAAAAGTGCAGCAGCTAGAGCGAAACGAGACATTGTCTTCTCCATTTAGTGAACGATTTTTGCGTCAAAGAGGATTATGCCACCAAAGGGGGCTTTGAAAACTAGGTTTTCTCTGTTAGCAAAACACCCTAGCTAGATTGAATCCAGCCTAGAATGCCTTAGCTTTCCGGAGCAAGCCCTAGTCAAAGGTCAGCTTTACCAGTTGGATCTGGGGTCTGCTAACTCTTGTCCACTTCTTCCTATGACCAAGCTGACCATAAGCTTTTGGATAACCTCACTATTAATCTTATTACTAATCCTTCCCAGATGTGAATGCTACAGAGCGCAATATCGATGCCCCGAAAGCGCAAGGGGATCAGACCAGCTTCTTCAGGCTTTCTACTTCGATGAAAATACGTTTCACGCTAGGGACTGCTGTTTGAATAGGTTGTTCTATGCGGTCTATGACTTCCTCTAGCTGCTGGGTCGTTAGTCCTTCTTGAAAGAGGATAGTAGCAGTTCCATTGGTCCAAGGCATCGTTAACGGTGTAGACGGAAAAATGCCAACGAGTGCGATGCCAGAACCAATAATGGCAGCCCCTTGAAATTGCTCTTTAGCGTAAAACGGAAGACCCAAACGCGCTTACATCACTATATTTCTAGCGTTAGGATAGAAACATGAAAAAACAACTCCTCGTCGGCTTACTCAGTAGTGCTCTTCTGGTTACGGCAGCGCCCAGTTTCGCTATCGGTTGGGAAGACTTACTGCGGGGAGCAGTCCAGTACTACTCGGTATCTAATCTTTCTCCCCAACAAGAAGTAGCCCTCGGACAACAAATTAATAAACAGCTCCTTTCCACGGAAGTTAGGCTTAACTCAGACCGCATACTCAACGACCTAGTGCAACGAGTCGGTCAAAGAATCGCTCGAGCCAGTGATCGGCCAAATTTACCTTATACCTTCCAGGTAGTGCAGGATAAAAGTGGTAACGCTGTTGCGACCTTGGGCGGTTTTGTCTACGTGACAACAGGTTTGATTCAAGCTACTAATGGGGATGAAGCAGAACTGGCAGGCGTCCT
Source organism: Candidatus Sivonenia alaskensis PMM_0068 (assembly GCA_949127685.1). Classification (GTDB taxonomy): domain Bacteria; phylum Cyanobacteriota; class Cyanobacteriia; order Gloeobacterales; family PMM-0068; genus Sivonenia; species Sivonenia alaskensis. Next base: position 1,627 of record CASBPW010000007.1, read on the forward strand.
TGCCCATGAGGTCGGTCACATCTCCGCAAGACATAGCGTACAACAGATGAAGCAAGCCGCTATTGCTCAGACAGGCAGTGCTCTACTGGGGGTGGATCAGAATACTTTGGTAAACATTGGGGTTGGACTCGTCTCCCGGAACTATAGTCGCGAAGATGAGTATGAAGCAGACCGTTTGGGCCTTCATACCCTAGCGCGGGCAGGCTATCCCGCTGACGCTCTCCCACGATTTTTGAGAAAGCTCTACAGTGCGAACAGTGTGCCCGAATTCCTGAGCACCCACCCCGGTTCTCAAAACCGGGTAACCCGCTTGGAGCAGATGATTCAAGCGGAAGGACTCCCCACTTCTAGGCAGCTACGCTAATCTATAGCCCCTTATCTGAAGGGGGCCAGAGATTAGAACTTTGGAACGGGCGGGGCCGTTATTCCTGAAAAATTACGAGGACCGCTGTAATTGGTGAATACTTGCCAACTAGTAGTTACTGGTTTAAAGCGTCCAAGGCTGACGTCGCCGTGAGTCCGGAAACCATCCCAACCACTTGTGGTAGTCGCCCAAGAATCAAGGCCGACGTTAGCAATGTAACCAAGCTTAGTACAATCACTTAAGTCTTTTCCGGCATTGGGAATACAACGCATTGCTTGAGAAACTACTACAGCTTTAGCGTCTGCCCAGTTGATATTAAATCTATCGGTGAACCCATGGAAGTTATAACCAACTACACCGTCTTCTACTTTACGGCCTGTAGACGCACCAGCATCAGAAGCAGCATTCCCAATTCCGGACCGCACAGACTTATGCCCTTGTGCTTCATCCCGAATATCGGCGCCAGTAGACTGGTTATTTACAAAATCTTCAGCAAATGCGGCTCCACCCGTAGGCTGTTTTGCAGCCTGAACCCATTTGTTTTGTTTAATTGAATAGTAATCTACTTCAAGATTAGTAAACTCGATTCGAGCATTCGGTATGGATTTACGAGTATTAGGTCCATTGCAAGCATTATATATCTGGTTATAGCCAGCTCCAGCTAACTGCTGACCTCTCCCTGAAATACGCTTAGTAACATCCCCAATACCACCCATACTAAACTTCCATGAATAGTTATTGGGGACTCCGCAGGGGTATCCTACGCTTTTCGCAGAGGGATTAGAC
>CASBPW010000008.1 GCA_949127685.1 Candidatus Sivonenia alaskensis PMM_0068
GTCGCAAAAAGTTTGGTTGCGTAATGCTTAGATTGTGTAATCATGACTTCACTCCCCAAAGGGTATTTGGATCTCTTCCTATTCAAAGGTTCTATTTAGCTGATATATTTATCAAACTCAAAAGCTAACTGAGTTCAAGCCTAAGATGAACTGACTTGTTTCTCAATGGTTTCTGACTTGTGACTACTTTTGTTATTACTTGTACATGTATTTTTCACTACTGTACGCTTCGGGTGATTGGCTATGGGAGGTTTCCATACCCAGATCACTTAGAGTTCAACAGGATTGCCTTGACAAGGTTAAACTGGCACTCAGACGTAACTAACTATTTTTAGGTGTTGAGCAAAAAACGACTGTGCATACCCCGCAGCTCCAGAGCAGTAAACGTGTTCGGCAGGTGCAGCCGTAACCGCAGGTCAGGTGAAGCTCACGTGCTTGTCGAAGCTTTCTGCGATTAGGATATGCAGGCTGCCGACCGTGCGTCAGCTTTTTAAAGAGATTGCCTAGTAACTGTCTTGATTTTAAGCTACTTGACACCGTTGAGTCTCTCTCCAAGTTCGGGGAGTGCGCTTATAGTAATTGCGAAACTGACGGTGAAAATAACTGATATCTTGATAGCCTAATTTTAAAGCAATCTCTTTAATGGGGTAAGTAGTTTCTAAAAGCAAGGTGCTTGCTTCTTTTATCCGTCGCTCGATAATCCAAGTATTGACTGTTTTTCCAGTAATTCTTCGTACTAAGTCCGTTAAGTAAGCTGGAGAATAACCAACTGCTCGAGCTACTTCTTTCAGTCCAATATTTTGATAATAGTTTAACTCAATATAATTGAAGACCTCACGCAATCGAGGAATCGATGGAAATATGAACTGAGGATTATTTGATTCTTTATTTTCGTTAGTAGTAGAGAATCTTTCATCTGCTAACCGAACACTAACAAAATTATTTTCTATGTTAAGAACTTCAAATCCTGCTGTCTCCAAGTACTTCATTAAGAGGTTTTTGGTTTCACGGTTAGTGTCATTCACTAAAATATCGGCCATCTTTTTCCTCCTTATATTTACTTTTGAATCCCTAATACGACAAATCAATAATCATTGCCAATACCATCAAGTGCTTGAATTTCACTCCTGTAATGGCTTAAATTGAGTTTGATGCTGCAGTAATCACAGGGTAAGCAAATCTAAATTCTGAAAGCTTTACCCAGCAGGGCTTTTACTCTTTAGCTGCAAAATTTAACAATGCGCAAAACCTTTGTTCAGCAAGTGTATTAAAAATAAGATGCGCTTGCCTTGGTAGTAATAGCGTCAGATGTTAATGCCTGCATGCTGGAAGTTAATTGTTCCCAAAGTAATTCAATCTTGCTATAAGCCTCGCCACTAGAGATCTTGCCAGCCGTTTCCAAACTGGCAATGATTCCAACTCTTTGTGCAAACTCCTGGAGATTGGCGTTAAAGACTAGATTTGCAGGATGACCATAGTAGTGACTGCGAGGGTATAGAAAACTTTGCTTATCAGTTAAATGAGCGTCTTTCATTTCTCTTCCTCCTTTGAGAATGAGTTTTGTTGAATATCAGATTCGGCTTGTTTGAACCTGATATATTTATCAAACTCCACAGTTAACTGAGTTCAAGCCTGAGAATTACTGACTTATTACTGACTTGTGATTGACTGATGAGTACTTTTGCTGTGACTTCTAAATTTAGTTGCGACTACTTGCGTTTTGGCTTTTATCGTGTATCCTGACGGAGACTTGGATGTGGAGGTCTCCATGCCCAGATCGCTCAGAGTCCAGCAGGACTGCATTGACAAAGTCAAACTAGCGCTTAGACGTAATGGCTTTCCTAGCCAACGATATTTGGCGGAGGATGTAGGATTTGCTCTGGCCACCGTCAGCAATTTTCTGACGGGTAAGCCTGTTGACTATGCAACTTTCGAAGAACTCTGTCGGAGATTAGCGCTGGACTGGAGAGCAATCTCGACACTGGATTTTGAAGTCTCATCCCAGACTACAGATAAAATGCCTGAAATCCCTGAGGCGGTTGATGCCCCTCAGGAGCTATTACCTTGCTACCCTGATGGCGCAGTCTCGCTTGGCTCCCCTTTTTACCTGGAACGCTCTCCCCTTGAAGAGGAGGTCTATCAAGAAATCAGGAAACCAGGAGCCTTGGTGCGGATTAAAGCACCGAAGCTAATGGGCAAAACCTCCCTGATGGCAAGGATTTTGGCTCAGGGGCAATCCCTCAATTATCGGACGGTGTACTTGGATTTGAGCAGTGTCGAGGGAGGAATTATCAGAAATTTGGATAAATTTCTCCGCTGGTTCTGTTTGATGGTGGGGCGGCAGTTAGCGTTAGAAAATCGCATAAAAGAGTATTGGGATACAGAAATTTTAGGCAGCAATGATAACTGTACGGTTTATTTTGAGGAATATTTATTGCCAGCTATCGATTGTCCTTTGGTTTTAGGGTTGGATGATGTGGATCGGGTTTTTCCCCATTCTGAAGTCGTGGAAGACTTTTTGGGAATGCTGCGAAGCTGGCATGAGAAAGGGAAGATTCCTGGGCGATGGAAACAGTTGCGCTTGGTGATGGCGCACTCGACAGAATGTTATATTCCTTTGGATATGAATCAATCCCCTTTTAATGCAGGGGTTCCGGTGGAGTTGCTGGAATTTGACTCAAAGCAAGTGCTATCTTTGGCTGTCGTTCATGGACTGAGTTGGCATCAGTCTCAGGTAGAGGAATTGATGAGGATGGTGGAAGGACATCCCTATCTGGTGCAGTTGGCGCTGTATGAGGTCAGCTCTGGGAAATTGGCGCTAGAACAGCTATTGCGAGATGCTCCCACCGAAGCAGGGATTTATAGCAACCACCTGCGGGGACTATTGGAGATGCTGCAACACGCACCGGAATTGGCTCAGGCCTTGAAAATGGTAGTCGCGTCGATGGAGCCAGTGGAGTTAGATTCGATGCAGATTTATAAGTTACACAGTATGGGATTGGTTCACCAAGAGAACAATTGGGTGATCCCTCGGTGCAATTTGTACCGAGAGTATTTCCGCCGAGTTTTATCAGCTTGATTTTATCATTCGACAGATTAATTAAGGTGGAGGATTGTCCAATCGAATTGAGAATAAGGAGAGTTTGGGGTCAGCCCTTCTGGTCTTTGTTGAACATTCCCTTGGCGCTGGGGGTGTCAGTCACGATCTCCTGCGATCACGCTTTGGCTCAGATTCCTAGACCGCAGGAACGGCCCCTCCCTTCGATACTTCCGCCTAAACCGCCAGCACCAATTCCTATCCCGCAACCAGCCCCAAAAACGCCGCTCAAACCTCCGACGACCGCAGTTCCCTCCCCCCAAGAACGCCTCAGCATTCCAGGGACTATCATCGTTACCCGCTTCAAGTTTGCCGGCAACACAGCTTTTAGCGACAAAGAGTTAACCAAGGTGACTGCCCCTTTCACCAACCGCCCCATTACCTTTGCTGAACTGCTGCAAGCTGAGGCAGCCGTGACCAAACTCTATACAGATGCGGGATACATCAATTCTGGGGCTGTAATTCCGGCAGAGCAAACGTTCCCCAGGGA
>CASBPW010000009.1 GCA_949127685.1 Candidatus Sivonenia alaskensis PMM_0068
CATACTTATACATATAGATTTTACACCAAAAAACTATATATTTTTGGAAATATATTGTGTAATACCAAATCTCTGGCTTGCTCATCGGCTAGGGCTCGTACTGACGGACGAATCGCATCGGCGCCATGGACGAGCACTTGGGCATCTATCGAAACACTCTTGGCCAATTGACCCGCCGCTTTGGCAAAACACACACCTCTCGAGGATTCACCACCACCGCTAACCCTGAGGCGCTGAGCATCGCAGCGGCTACTTCCATGCCTCCGGCCGCCTCCATCAGCATCAGCGCGGGCGGCATGGCAATCAATCTCTGAAAAACCCTATCGATTTAGAGTAAAGTCCCGATAGGTAGACCCCCAATTGTTGTTGCTATTGTCATTGGCGGTTCCGTCTGCCTTCAGGAGGGCATCCGGGTCAGTTTCGTCATATTTCCATAGCCAAGCAGACACAGTACTGCTTTGGGCCCGAGCCGCAGCCAGAAAATTGATGGGATTCATCAGCGTCCCAGCATTGAGGGGGGCCACTTCTCCAAAAAGCACCGCTAATCCAGCATTCTTAACAGCCTGTATGCGGTTTTCCACGGACCTCTGGGTATCTCCGAGCCATTTTTCATAAGCATGGATGTCAAAGCCAACGTTGCTGCGTCCAACTAATAAAGAAGGTCCTTTAGCAAGCAGAACCTTCTCATCTTGGCCTGTTTCCGCTCCCGGCACCAGAACAATATTGGTCGCTCCCGTACTCCGAATATTGTCGACCATCGCTTTCATATCACTCAGCCAAAGCGTATCAGAATAGCCACGGGAGCGGTCATACCAATAGGGCTCATTCCAGACTTCAAACCAGACATCCGGCTGATTTTTAAATTGATTAGCGATTGTTTTAAATTTTGTCTTGTAGCTCTTCCACCAGGCCGTTTTCGATGGGTTTTGTCCCAAGAACTCGGTCGCTGATGTACCATCCCATCCGAAGGGACAAAGGATTGTCACTTTGCCATTAACACGATTGTCATTGACAATATTTTGGAGTGAATATAGGTAGGTTCCATTGACATTAATAGGGTAACCTGTGAGCGGAGTATCGCGCATGTTACCTATAAATTCACGCACAATATCCACACCCCAACTGTTCATATCATTGCTACTTCCCCCAAACACATGTAGGGCATTGGCTCCCCGCCAAGAGGTCACTACCCCGTTCTTTTGAAAAGTATTCCCTGCAATGGTGTACGTATCTACAGCCTGCGCTATTGCAGCTTGAGTATTTAGCGTCGTACAGAGGCTAAGACCCAAAAGTAGCGCTGACCAAGAAAATTTTAAAGATTTCACCAGGATCTCATCCCCATACTGAATACAGTATAAAAACACGTAAATACGTAGCGATTCAGTGTCTTTCACCCATGAATTTAGTATGCTTGAAGTGATACCGTCCTTTATGAAGGGCGGCTGAAGACTATCTAAAGTCTTAGTCAAGAGTGTTTGGCGCACGTTATTGCTTGAGTTGTCTTTGTCTTCACATTCTCTGCAAGCAAGGCTTTGGAGAATTTTCTTTTAAGCTTTAGTGTCAAGACTCAAGCTACTGTGCTTGTAAAAGCCAAAACCCTGTAATCGTTTCATCCTCTTCTGAAGGTTGGACAGCGATAAAGTGTAGTCCCTGAAACTTATTCATCCGCTCGATAAACTGGCGAGCAGAAGCTTTCATTTCAGCATCATCAAAGGTAGCCAGAATCCAACGTTCTTTCCCATCGGTTTCTAATAAGATTGCGCTCGATTCTGCTTCGACATAACTTAGGGCTACAGGGCCTTTTTCCTCCAGCCAGCGAGCCAAAGGTTTAGCCTCCTTTCGTATGAGAAAAAGTCCAGGGATAACTGCAGCCGCAGGCCAATCCCTCCAATCTTCTTTCCAAAAGGGAATGTCTCCATAGGAGATGGATACCTGACGCAATAGAGATAATTCAGAGGCAGGCAAAGCACTAAATCCCCAACGTTCTGGAAGCAGCTCTTCGGGAAAAGCCACTGGAACAGGACGCTGGACAGGATGCGCCGTCTGAGGGGGACTGTATCCTTCCAGCGAGGGATAGACCTTTTGTTGACGATGGGCCAACCATCGTTGGATGGCTATAGCCCGCAGACTCTTCCTCAAGGGAATAAATAAAGCCTGACAAGCTGGCAGGGATAAATTGAAACTAGCGGAACGAAAAACACGGATCTCTAAAGGCGTTCCTCCTCTTGCTTCAATTAGGTTTTGGAGCTGCGTTTGCAGCCAATCAGAATTCGCCTGAGCAGCGGGACAAAATTGATTGAAAACAATTTGCCCTTCAGATGTACAAACAAGCATTTCCCAAAGAGGCTTCTGGGCATCTCCGATAATCGGGCTACGGTATAGGTCTAATTCCCAAGATTCCATGGCGCCCTTTAAGACTCCGGTAAAGCCACCCAAATACTGCCCTCTTGCAAACGGGTGGGGAAAACAGTGAGAGGTTTTTGTTGGGAAATTTTACCGAGTATAGAGCCTACCGCTGGAGGCCAGGTGCACCAGTCTTTGACATTCCCGCTTCGCAGGTCAAAAGTACTGTGGTGCCAAGGGCAGACAATAGCGCCGTCTTCGGTAATCTCGCCCTTTTTCAAGGGCAGCTTAACATGCGGACATTTGTTTGAGACCGCATGAATTTGATTCTTGTGATTAATGAAAAGGATGGCCTGTTGGCCGATCTTGACAACCTGCCGATTACCTTGTGGTAGTTCATTCTCAGGAAGAGCCTTAACCCAGTTCACGATGCCCTCTTGCTATTAGCTATGTTTTTTATCAATTTAATTAATACAGCATATTGCACTTCTTCATCTATACATTGCTAAGTGATCACCGCGACAGGGAGTCTGTCCAGACGTTACCTTTCTTAATTTGATGTCCAAATAAATATCAACTTTTATAGAGATTGCCGATAAAACAGGATAGGCTCACAGATATGAGGGCGCACAATCTGCGTCGCCACTCGCTGCAAGGGGAATAGGGAATAAGAGCGACTTTTGGGGTACCCCGGTAGCACCCCAGAGAGAGCTGCGTTTTCTTTACTTGCGGTGGTTGTCCTATGAATGCACAAGAAGTTTCCAGGGTCCGTAATATTGCCATTGTTGGCCCTTATTTGAGTGGAAAAACAACGTTATTAGAAAGTTTTTTATACGTGACAGGAGCGATTACTCGGAAAGGTTCGGTAAAGGATAAAAATACGGTAGGAGATGGGGTTCCCGAAGCGCGTGATCATCAGATGAGCGTCGAAGTGACAGCAGCTCATGCCACGTATGAAGGGGTGCGTTTTACCTTTCTGGATTGTCCTGGCTCAGTAGAGTTTGCGCAGGAAACCTACCATTCCCTTGTGGGCGTAGATGCGGCAGTGGTGGTCTGTGAACCCGAAGCGGAGCGAGTTTTGACTTTAGCTCCGCTTTTTAAATTCTTGGATGATTGGAAGATCCCCCACTTGATTTTCATTAATAAAATGGACCGCGCTAATGCAGAATTTATGGATGTACTCCATGCCTTGAAAAATGTTTCTAGCCGTCCCTTGGTGTTGCAGCAATTCCCCATCGGGAAGGGTGAGCACCTCGTCGGCTTTATTGATCTGATCACAGAGCAAGCCTATCAATACCATCCGGGTCAAGCGGCTGATCCGATTGCTTTGCCCAATGAATTAAAAGAACAAGAACATGGCGCAAGGGTGGAAATGTTAGAAGCCCTTGCTGACTTCGATGACCATCTCTTAGAAGAACTGATTGAAGAAATAGAACCCCCGCAGGAAGAAATTATCCAAGACCTCAAGATGGAACTGAGCGCTGATTTAATCGTGCCTGTATTTTTTGGAGTGGCCGAACAGGAGTACGGGGTGCGTCCTTTACTCGATGCCCTCTTGCGAGAAACTCCAGCGGCAGAAGAAACGGCGCAACGGCGAGGTCTAGCCCCGGATAGTGAAAAAACTTTGGTACAAGTCCTCAAAACCTACGTCACCCCCAATGGCGGCAAGCAGTCTTTGGTGCGAATCTGGCAGGGAACGGTCAAAGATGGAATCTCCCTCAATGATTTGCGGGTCGGGGGCGTCTACCGCCTGATGGGACAGCAGCAAAGTAGTTTGGGAATGGCTAGTGCCGGTGAAATCGTTGCCCTGGGTCGCTTAGAAGGAATTAAGACGGGAGATACCTTGTCTGACTCTAGGTCTGATTCCAAAACGGTTAAAGTGCTACCGAAAGCGGATGTGTTCACCCCTGTCTATGGGTTGGCCCTGATTCCAGAAAAGCGCAGTGATGAAGTCAAAGTCAGTGGTGCACTTGCCAAACTGCTGGAAGAGGACCCTGCCCTCGCCTGGGAACAGCATGGGGATACCCATGAAATCATCCTCTGGGGGCAGGGGGAAATCCATTTGCAAGTAGCCTTAGAACGCTTGCGGCGCAAATATAACCTGGCGATGAGTACCCATTTGCCTCTAGTCCCGTACAAAGAGACTATCCGCAAACCCTCTTCCGTACGGGGTCGCTATAAGCACCAGACCGGAGGGCACGGGCAGTTTGGGGATGTTCATCTGGATATCAAACCCCTGCCCCGTGGAACAGGATTCTCCTTCGAGGAAAAGATTGTGGGAGGGGTGGTGCCCCGCCAGTACATCCCTGGGGTGGAAACGGGGGTCCGGGAATCGTTAGGACATGGACCGCTTGGCTTTCCTGTCGTCGATGTAGCGGTTACCTTGACTAATGGGTCCTACCATTCCGTGGACAGTTCAGAGCAAGCCTTCAAACAAGCAGCCCGGATTGCCATGCAGGAGGGCATGCCTAAATGTGAGCCCGTGCTCCTAGAGCCGATCATCCAGATTACGGTTTCCATTCCCACGGATTTCACCTCCAACGTCCTCAGACTCTTGAATGGACGCAGGGGCCAAATTCTGGGCTATGACGCCAAGCCTGATTGGGCCGATTGGGACCAAGTAATGGCCCATTTACCTCAGGCAGAGATGCATGACTTTATTGTTGAGTTGCGCTCTTTGACCTTCGGGGTGGGCTTTTTTCAATGGCAGCATGACCACTTGCAGGAGGTCCCAGAGAAGATCCTGGAGAAGATTCTGACGACCACTCCCGGCAATGGGAATGGAGGGCGTTAAAAGCTTATTGCAAATATTTCTCAAGAAGTGATACTATTTGAGCAGTAGGACAATGTGAGCGCATGAGATGTGCTTTTGTCTTCACGTGCATTCACTCACAGCAGCCCTTCTCCTGATTGGATAATCTTGCACGGGCTGCTTTTTTTGTAGTCTTTTCTGGTACTTAATAGTTAAGCCTTTTTAGCTAGGGGCATACAGTGCCTTCTCTTGTGCAAGAACTTTCTCCCGATAAGCCTAGTCTTTCCAAAATCATTGTCTCCGCCATCGATATTGGGACCAACTCGGTTCACATGGTCATTGTGGAAGTAAATCCGAGTATTCCCAGCTTCCGTGCTTTGTCCAGTGAGAAGCAGATGGTGCGACTCGGTGAATACTGCAAGGCTACGGGTTGGCTGACGCCAGAAGCCATGCAACGGACCTTGGATGCCTTGAAACGTTTTCAACAACTATCGGAAAGCTTTGGTTCAAAAACGATGCTGGCGGTAGCTACCAGTGCGGTTCGGGAAGCTCCCAATGGCATCGATTTCCTACACCAAATCAATCGGACTTTAGGGATACAGGTAGACCTGATTTCGGGACAGGAAGAGGCCCGCCGCATTTACCTTGGGGTCCTCTCAGCTATTTCCTTTGAGGGCCAACCCCACATTGTGATGGATATTGGCGGAGGTTCTACGGAATTCATTTTGGGAGATGGAGGCGAGGCCAAATTCCTCCGAAGCGTGAAGGTAGGGTCAGTGCGTTTGACCGACCAATTTGTTCATTCTGACCCTCTCAACAATGAGGACTATGAGGCTCTCAAAAAGCACGTCAATAGTACGCTAGAGCCAATGATGGAAAGGCTTCTGGCAGAGGGACCCTTTAAGCGCATGATTGGAACTTCGGGGACGGTAATCTCCCTAGCACAGCTAGATAGTCGCAGGCGCAATGGCAGCGTCCCTGACACAATCAATGGCTATGAATTGACCCAGGCCAATGTCCGCCAATTGCTCAAAGAACTGCGTAGCCTAAATAATCAGGAGCGTCGTAAACTAGTGCCTGAGCGGCGAGCGGATGTCTTAGTTTCAGGGGCCATCATTGTCCAAGAAGCGATGAGTCTTTTGAAGGCGGACAGTTTGATCATCTGTGAACGGGCTCTCAGAGAAGGGCTGATTGTCGATTGGATGATTCAAAACGGTTATATCGAAGACCGTCTGCGCTATCAGCAATCGGTGCGTGAGCGCAGTGTCTACCGACTTGTCAATAAGTTCGGGGTGGAACGGGAACATACAGAACATTTGGCGAAGCTGACCTTGCAATTATTCGACCAAACCAAAGAATTGGGATTGCATGCTTGGGGAAACTATGAACGTCAACTGCTCTGGGCTGCGGCTATCCTCCACAATATCGGTC
>CASBPW010000010.1 GCA_949127685.1 Candidatus Sivonenia alaskensis PMM_0068
CTTTAGCACCAGACGACCAAAAAAGAGTCAAGAGCCGCTGCAGGGAGAAAAGCCAAAATTCTTATTGGTTTTGGGGGCTTTGAGTAAAATTTTGGAACAACCCGGTGATTTTCAACAGAAGATTCAACATGTTTTTAGTGTCTTTGAGCAAGATCTTGGATTTCATCTAGGGTGGATCGGCCTTTTGGAGGAGAACGATAAGGTCATTGCAGGAAAAGGAGGGTTTGCTCCCACCCAGGCCACCATTCTCTTGAATCGTCGTACGGTCAAACCAGGAGATTTAGTAGACCTCATTTCCCACCATCAGTCCCTTATCCAGATTGGAAATCTCCAGGAGGATCTGCGCTGCCGTGATTGGTGGCCCCATGCTAAAGAATGGAATATTCAAGGAGCGATCGGTTTCCCGATTACCCATCAGGGAGAGTGTCTTGGGGTAGGAATTCTCGGCTTAACCCGTTGGGGGGGAACCCTAGACCGAGAGGTAGAACAAGGCATTTATCTCTTCGCAAATCTCCTAGGTGCTGCCTCGAAACAGGATACGAGGAAGGTGGCCAAGCAAGAGGCTTTCACCTCGCCCCTTTACACGCTGGCAGACCGCCTACGTCAGCCTCAGGATGTGGACACTATTTTCCAGACCGTTTGTACAGAAGTGCATGAACGGATTCGACCCTCGCGGACGGCTATCTATTGGCTTGATCCCGATAACAGAGACTTTTGGGTACGAGCGATGGCCACAACGTCCCTAACCCAGAGCCCCGTCCCTCAATCTGTCAGTCTTAGCCAAAGGTTTCCCCTGAAAGAGCTTTACAGCCTTCATCAAGCCTTGAAAGCAGACCGCCTAGTCTCTATTCCCGATTGCCTGAACGATATACGAGGATTAATTGACCGGAAGCATTTGAAGCGCACTCAGCTAACTGCTCTGATGGCCTACCCGATCATTTATCAGAATGAGCTGTTGGGTTATTTATCGGTGGAAATGTGTACAGAACCAAGACTCTGGACGACCGAAGAAGGTCGTTTACTCACGGCCCTCGCCCATCTGATCGGAGTCACGACGACACAGGTGCGCCTTTATGAAGTCAGTAAGCGTCAAGCCCTAGAGCAGACTTTGATCAACCAAATCACTCGAGATATTCGAGATTCCTTAGACCCGGACCAAGTCCTAAGGTCAGCAGTTCAACGGTTGGGAGAACATCTGAATATAGACCGCTGTTTAGTTTTGAACTACAGCAAAACGTCTGAGGGCCCTTTGGATATCCTGCACCAGTATTGTGCACCGGGAGTGATCAAATCCACTGGCAAATTCCCGGCTCCGGCCAACGATTTAGAGATACAAGGATTGACCTCTTCCACACCCGTAGTCATTGATGATGTCGAAACAGACTTCCGGTTTTTGTCTTGGCGAAAAGAATTGAGCACGGGGGCTACGCGCAGTCTCTTGGTCTGTGGCACAGCCTATCAAGGTCAACCTAATGGTATTCTCTGTCTCCATCGTTGTTACGCCCCTCAGAACTGGACGCAAGAGGAGCGCTCTATTGTGCAAGCTGTGGCCGAGCAAGTAGGCGTGGCCCTGGGACAAGCCGTCACCTACCACCAAGCGAAGGAACAAGCACTGCTGGAACATCGCCTCAACCAAGCGGCTCGTAATGTCCGCGGAGCAGGCGATTCTCAGGCGATCCTGCATCAAGCATTGGTGCAGCTCACCGATATTTTAGACAGTACCCAAGCTGTATTTTTGCGCCATGAGCCCAATGCCTCAGCCTTAACGTTGGCAGAGTCTTTTCGGCGGCCTTTATTTAGGCTCTCTCTTTTTCCCCAAGAAAAAACTGAAGACCCAGCCTTTTCCCTCTTGGAACGTGATTCCATATCCCTAGAAAATCCATTTATTCAGGAAGTTTTAGAGGATTCTGAACCCGTGGCCTCTGGGCAAAATGATTGGTTCCATTGGTCCTTGGGGACCTCTATTAAAAGTCTGATCGCACTCCGCGTCCAGCCCATAGGGGTGATTTTGGTTTTGGAAGATAAACCCCGCACCTGGTCTGCTGGTGATCACCAGTTATTTTCCCGTCTAGTACAGGAAATGACCCTTGCCTACAATCAGGCCTGTGCGTTTGAAAAGCTTCAAGACCTTAGCCACCAGTTAAAGCAACTCAACGAGTACAAAAACAATATGGTGGGCATCGCCAGCCATGAAATGCGGACCCCTTTAGCTTCGATGCGTCTTTATGTAGAAACCATCCTCAATGAACCAGAGATTGATGGCAATCTAGTCCGTGAGTTAATGAATGGGATGGGACAAGAATGCACTCGACTCACCAATCTCTTGAACGACCTGACAACCCTGGTTAATTTAGAAGCAAGTAGTTCCCAGTGGAATTTTCAGGACATCTTGGTAGATAGCCTCATCCAGAAGGTCGTTCAACAGGTGAACCCAATCGTTGCTGAATTTTTCATTGACTTTACTGTGGAAAATCTTGCAAGCGAGTTTAGTTTAAATACAGATAGCCAAAAACTGATAGATGTTTTACACAATCTGATTGATAATGCATGTCGACATACCTATTGTGGCTGTCGTGTAATCTTCAAGGTGATGCCCCAAGGCCAAAATATTCTCTTTACGGTTGAAGATGGCGGTCCTGGTATTCCTCCAAACAAACTGAATAGTCTCTTTCAACCCTTTGTCCGCGTTCAAGAAATGATGAATCATTCCAAGGGCGGAGCAGGTTTAGGACTTGCTATTTGCAAAGAAACAATAGTTCAGATGGGAGGAGAGATTACCGTGAGTAGTGAAGTTGGAATAGGGTCTACGTTTAAAGTTTTGCTACCTACTCATAGTTCTGATATCAAGAGGTAGAAATTATTTGGTCTCACAAATCTATCGCCATGCTTGATGGTATTAATCTTTTTTGCCGACACAATCTATCTTACCTCTCCTCGAACGTACATTTTGACCTGCTGAATGCGGTAATTTTCAGGAAAAATGTTATCTTTTTCGCCCCTTGGCGTTCCACAGGGTCCAGGGCTTGCCCTGGGGTGGTTAACTAAATACCGATTTCGTTGTGCCATTGAGTCTCAAGGGAAGTTTCCGATATCACTTCACCCCTGACACCAACTACTTTACAAACCCTTTTAAAATATCCTCTAAAGCTATTTTTGCAAGACTCCTTATGCAACGATTATGGAATGTTAATAGACATCGGACAGAATGCTAAAAAAACGAAGATTTCAATTCCTGGTTTTACTCCTCTTGGCGGGGGTGGTTACAGCGTTTTTTCTCTTGTTTAGTCCTAAACCCCTTGTTCAGCAAACCTCAGACTATGCACTAACCAGTCAATTAGCAGTAAATCAGCCAAGTTATTTCTCCGTTAAACAAACTCTTGACCCAAAACTGTACCGACCGATAGACAATTGGGTAGGTCGTCTCATTTTACCGAAATCCGAAGAATTTCAACAAAAGACTCTGCCTGATAAGGATTGGGCATGGTTAGAAGTCTATCAGGCTCCCCCTGACCAACAGAAATTAGTGGGGCAAAGGGTTCGTTTGGGTTGGCAACGATCGCCGCTACTAGATCAATACTTACAACTGGTGACAACGAATATTCAATTCACTGCAGCCGCCCGAAAAAGTGAACAGCAAGGGAATGTAGTTCCTGCCCGTGTCAATGGTCGTTCCCAGGTGGGGCCGCTGCAAGCCCTAGCAGGGGCTAGACCGGAGAATGATGTGTTAGTCAGTTTTAAACAAGCTCAAGTTACAGGCAACAGTCAAGAACAAACAACAACAATCCGGGTTGAGCAGATGCCTTTCATGGTGACGGGCCGCTATGTGGGCTTGGTGAAAATCCTTGGAGAAGTCCCGGCACAATCTAAAACCGATATTCCGCCGAATTGTCCCGGTTCGCTTCCCTGCCCCAGTGAATTACTGCGTGTCAAACACTACAATCCCCAAACTAAAAAATTTGACGGCGTTGAAGAAGTGCTTCGAATTCCCCAACAACCCTTGGTCTCCGGCGATCGCTTTATTTCTACGCCTCGTCAGTTAGCCGATTCAACCGAGGGTAAAGCTGGGTGGTATATCTATGGCGCAAAAGGTAAAGACGGCTTATTTACGGTACAGGCGCTCCGACCCCGATCGCTGTTTCAACTTCAGCCGACGGAGATAGTTCTTGGACTAGGGTCAGGTTCGGATTACATTGCTCACGGCAACTGGAAAAATACTCCGGACCGTAAAGGAACAGCCCAACGGGTTTTGGTAGATCC
>CASBPW010000011.1 GCA_949127685.1 Candidatus Sivonenia alaskensis PMM_0068
CCCCTGCGGCGCTGGCAATTACTCTGCGGGGGACTCCATCTCGAACGAGCCATTCTTTAACGGATTGTTCGGTAACTTGATAGGCTTCCTCTACCGTTGAGAGTTCCGGTAAAGATTCAACGGTCCAGGGAATCCCTTTGCGTTGCCAGGTCCTCTTCACCATTAAGGCCCGTTCGGGAGCCAATAAAAGTTCAAATACGGCCTGTACATCCCAACCCTGACATGTCCATTCTCCTAAGAGGTCATCCAGACCGTACTTCTGAACAGCTAGTCCTGTATTTGTCCGAAATAGCTGGGGCCAGTTAGCGGCTAAGGGAATTAAGCGTCCTTCAAACTGGCTCATCACCGCATTACTCAAGCGAACCATAGCGCTTCTAACTTCTTTCTTCGCCATGATGTCCGAGTCAAAACCGAAGACGAGTTGTGATGCCCTGGCGAGTACTCTTTGTAATTCTGGATGGAGTAAACCAGAAGCTCCCTGCCAGCCATCGACCCCTGATAAACCGATAAAGACGACAGGGAGACCGCCTAAGTGTTCCAGATTCTGAGCAGGGGCCTCGGTGGTATCCTCTCCTTCGGTGATTACCAACAAATAGGGTTCATCGTTAGCCCAGAGCTGATGTAGTCGCTCCCGTGTCACCTTGGGGATATAGGGATGAAGGGGTACGCCCTTCGCTTGAAAGTACTTTAACTCCTTAGCTTTCTGACCTTTCTGTTTAATGCGGAGGGGCACTTCTGGGTTGGCCCGTATTCCAACAAACTGACCTTCGAGATTAAAGATACCCAGCACCCGACCGACCGGGATTTTCAACTGCCAGCGGGGACCTTCCATGCCCCGGTTCTTCTGGAAAAACCCACTGGCCAGCACCTGGGCCTCGTCATAGACCCCGGTATGGAGGCGATGTTCAACGAGCCGTTCAAGAGAAACAATTGCTCCGGCACTGAGGTAGCGGGAGTAATAGGTATCTGGAATGACAGCATCGGCTAACTTTTCAGGGAAGCGCCCCCCCAGTTCTTCAGAAGCGTTATCCCAAATCAAGCGATGAATCAGGCGATGGTCAGCGGTAACAGGTTGGGGTTTATCCGGTTTAGTACGCTCTTTAGCTGGGAGATAAAGCCCTCCCATCTGGTCTCGTAAAGCTTTAGTGCGGCGATAGCGAACCCCATCTTCCCCGGTTATTTCCTCAGCAGAAGAGCGCAGACAGAGCCAACCTTGACCATCACGGCTAGGTTTGCATCCATCATTTTGTCGATGATTGCAGAGTGGACAGCAGTTGGTAGTGGTCGGGGAGTGCATTTATGCTCCCCTTTCCATCGTCAATCCAGCTCGCCTATATGGGGAGCGGATTTCGGTCGAAATGTGTACATGAAAAAATAAGCGCATAGTCTTTTGGAAAAAATCCAAGCAAGATCTACCGCTCAAAAAGTCTGTGTGTTATGCTCATTGAAGAGCGGGAGAAATGTGGGTCCAATCACAAATCTTCTAACAACTAAATAAGACTTTTGAGGGCAGGGTTGGTTTATCTAACTCTGTCTTCGCGGCTTTAACGGGCTACTTTTGGGCTTTACCTCGCAACGCTATATATAGGGGTGATCTAAGGTAGGCTAGCACTCTACACCTAGATATACAAGCTTTGGCAATCGAAGTTATCGGCGTGTGGTCTCTCCTCTAGCGATAAACTTGCTTGTGTCCTCGTAAAGGACGTACCCATAGAAATTGATCAAGAGGCAATTTCTAATTCAGGTTTCTGGAGAACGGCTTTTCCCTTTCGTTAACGAATTGTGTTTTCTATTGGCACATGATCATCCTTTGGCAGCTTATCTATCAACCCCTCATCCGCAAGCTCATTAATAAACTTGATAATTAGTTGCGTAACATAAAAGCTTTCACTTCTGCCCTGAGCTTGAGCATATTGCTCTAAGCGTTGCTTGTAGACGGCAGGAACCCCGTAGCCTGTAACAGTTGGATTTCTAGCAGGCATTTGTGAACTCATCAAGACAAGACCTCCGATTAGAGTACACTGATTGAGTGATATAAAGTATCGTACCATGTGGTACGATACTTAGGGAAGAGTCCTTTATCTAAAAATTCAGGAGGTTCTTCAGACCCAAGCCAAGCCATCGCAAAACGATTGCTAGGCGAAAGCAGGCGATTTCTGTTACAAAGCTTTCAGTTTTCGACCTGCTTGCTCCCGAACCTTCAGACATTTCTTGAGGGCATTTTAGGTCTGACTTTTCCCGTTATCGTTTGAGAGGAAAATCTGGAGGTGCTATCAAAGGCTGAAAGCCTCAGTCCATTGTCAGTTATTGTCAACAGGTACAGACTAATGACAATCAGTATGAGATCTGAAATCATCGGATAGTGAGGTTCTAGGGCTTAGTGGGAAAAGTCAGATTTTAGGTGGAGGTGATTATGTTGTAGACATTTTCAAGGGGATCGTAAATGCACTAATTAGGAACTGCCCTAATAAATTTCGATTCTCTAATATATTGTTTTGTTAAAGTC
>CASBPW010000012.1 GCA_949127685.1 Candidatus Sivonenia alaskensis PMM_0068
AATAATGGGTTCCTGTAGTCCGGTAGTGGACCGCAGTTTTTCCTGATGGTGTAAATACATCTCCAGCCTCGGCGGCGCAATAGACTAACCAGTGGTCCCCGCAATCCATCCGACTTTGAACTCGGCATTCTAAATAGCTCAAGGCATCTTTGAGAATGGGTAAACCACTCTGAGCCTGTTTGGTTTCAATCCCTACAAAGCGGTCTTCGCCAGGGCCAAAAGGTTTGAGGAAGTGCTTCATCAGCGGAATGTGTTTGCCTTCTTCTAAAAGATTCAGCACAAACTGATCGCCTGGATAAAGTAGAGATTCAATGGCTCGGTCTTTGGCCACCGCGACGGTCAGCCCCGGAGGATTAAAGGATGCCTGAGCAATCCAAGAAGCCACCATCGCTCCCGTTGCATCTCCCCGTTGGGCAGTAACGATGCTAAGGCTGCCGACCAAGCGACCTACGGCTTGCTCAACGGGCGTCGCTAAGGGGCGGGCTACCTGCTTGACTTTTTTAGCCTTCTTTAAGGCTTGAGCAAAGTCGGTTCCAGCTTCTTCGCACTGCTGAAGAATGGCATCCGAGGGCGTGAATTTAACGCGTATAGGTGCGAATCCAAAGGAGTAGCCAGCATTTTTGAGCTTCTCTTCCAGCAGATCAATCGCTTCACCACTCCAGCCATAGGACCCAAAGACTCCGGCCAATTTCGATTTTTCTGCCGTGGCCAGGATAATACCTAAAGCGGTTTGTATAGGAGTTGGAGCATGGCCGCCGAGGGTGGGAGAACCGATGATAAATCCATCGGTGCGGGATATAACTTCTCTGATTTCCTCGGGCGAGATGTGTTCGCAATTGATCGTTTCTACAGCAACCCCAGCTTTGGTAATGCCGTGAGCAATAGCTTGACTAAGGATAGCCGTATTCCCATAGGCAGAAGCATAGAGCATCGCTACGGAGAGTGTTTGGGTCGCTTGTTGGTGGTTCCATGCTTGGTAGCTTTGAAAGATCTCTAGTGCCCCTTGGCGGAGCAGAGGACCATTAACCGGGGCATAGATTTGGGCAGAAGCAGACCAAGGGGCGAGACGCTCTAGGGATGTCTCCACTTGACTGATTTGAGTTGCCATCAAGCAATCGTAGTAATACTTGCGGTCTGCTTCGTAAATTTTGGCCCCATCGTCATAGACTTGTTCGCCAGCAACATGAGCTCCAAAGAATTTGTCGCTATAGAGGATGGCTGTCTTTGGGTCATAGGCACAAATTCCATCGGGCCAGCGGGGGGTTGGGGTAGGAATCAGCTCCAGGCGATGGCCCTTGCCCAAGTCCAGAGTTTCTTGCCCTTTGACCACATAGAGTTCCGGATCTGGAATCGTTTGTGTACTATCTGTACTGTTCTTCTCTCTCGCAGCCTCCAGCAACGCTCTTAGGGTTATGGCCCCTGGATTGGAACAGACCACGATCAGATGAGGCGCTAATTGCAAGAGCTTTACTAAGGTGGCAAATCGGTTGGGATTGATGTGACCCAAAATCACATAATCCAACTCAGCGGGGAGAACCAGCTGCTGGAGTTGCTCCAGGAAAAGTTCCGTAAAGCTCTCTCCTGGCAGACTTCTGAGGGCAACTTTATCGCCTTTAATCAAAAAGGAATTGGAGGTAGTGCCCCGTTGCAAGGCATATTCCACCTCAAACTTGAGGCGGGCCCAACTGCGTGAGCGGAGCATCAACGTATCGGCCCCGACGGACAGAACCTGAATATCGCGAGGGGTGGGAGGAGCGCTGACCATAAGACGTACTCTAGTAGTGATTGCCAACTTTACGGTGATGCACGGCGGTTAAGCCTTCAGGGTTGGATACCTTGCCCTCTTCAACGACGCTGTATACCAACCAGTGGTCTGGGGTTTCCATCCTCGAAGCTACCCGACATTCCAAAAAGGTGAGGGCATCTTTCAAAATCGGGGAGCCATTCTTGGCCTGGAGGGTTTCTATGCCCACAAAACGGTCTTCTCCTGGCGCAAACCGCTGAAGGAAATGACGCATCAAGGAGGCATACTTACCTTCTTCCAGGATGTTGAGCACAAAGGTATCACCCACCTGCATCAAGGCTTCAATAGCCCGGTCCTTGGCGACGGCAATAGAAAGTCCCAGCGGGGTGAAGCTGGCCTGAGAAACCCAAGAGGCAAGCATCGCACTTTGGAGATCCCCTTTATGGGCAGTGATAATGTACAGTCCCCCGGCTAGGCGACCCATCGCCTTATCTAGATTGACATCGGTGGACTTCATCAGTTTGATCGTTTTGTCACGGGTTAACCACTGCGCCAAGTCAGTACCGGATTCTTCGCAGAGTTTATAGATATTGGCATTGGGTGGGTTGTGTACCCGAATCGCTGGAAAACCAGCGCTCAATCCCAGGCTGGTAAAGCGCCCGACTAAAGGAATAATCGGCTCGTCATCATCGCCAAAGGCCTCATAGACGCCAAAGGCCTGCTTTTCTTTGATATTGGCTAGAATCACGCCTAGCGCAGCCTGAGCATCTTGGGCACTCGGTCCCTTGGCGGGTGGTGTACCGAGTACGATTCCAGATACCCGACTCATGATCTCTTGAATTTCACTCAGGTCTGTGGCTCGTAGGTCTACCAATTCAACCCCCACCTGTGCTTTGGTGATCCCTTGGGCAATAGCCTGGGATAGGCGGTCGCTATAGCCATAGTCTGAGGTGTAGAAGACGGCAACCGTCGTGGTCGCCAGACTTTGCTCTTGGCTCCAGCGGCGATAGCGGTCTACCATCTCAGCCAAATGAATGCGGATGAGGGGGCCGTGGCCTGTGGCAATGGTATCGATGGTGAAGGGTTCCATGCGGTTGAGGGCGTTCACTACAGAGCGGGCATTGGGTGCCATCAAACATTCGTAGTAAAAGCGATAGTCATTTTCTATAGCATGCAGGTCTTCATCGAATAGACGTTCATCACAGTAGTGCATCCCAAAAGCATCACAGGTAAAGAGAATCCCTGTAGCCTGATCGTGGGTGAACATGGTATCGGGCCAGTGCAGATTGGGAGCCGGAATAAATTCCAAGACATGCCCTTGACCCAAATCGAGTTGGTCGCCTCCTTTGACAGCTCGTTGTGCAAAAGGTTTGTACACCATATTTTGCAAAAACTGGAGCGCCATCTTGGAAGCGACGACGGTCACCTGGGGCGCAAGGGCCAAAATCTCTGGGACCAGTCCACTGTGGTCTGGTTCGGTGTGGCTGATAATCAGGTAGTCAATTGTCGCAGGATCGATTTGTCCCTCTAGCAGCTCTATATAAAGCTGACGAAATTTGGCATGGGAGGTATCAATCAGTGCCGTTTTGTCGCCTCGAATTAAAAAAGAGTTATAGGTGGTGCCGTTTTGCAACCCAAATTCAATATCAAAGCGGTCTCGGTCCCAATCCAAACTCCTTAGGGCCGTAGTCTTCTCGCCAATTGTTTCAGTCTGAACGGTCAACCGATTAGTTTTTGTGGGAGCTTGAACCATGACATGCATCCTCTTGGGCTATACTCTTCAGCCTATCCCAGAAATTAAGAATCGTAGGAGGTTAAACAGCACTCTTATTTATAGTGATGATTGACTACTTCATCTTAATGTATATATAATTGTATACACAGCATGCGATTGATTAGGATCTCCGTTTTATGGAAACTCAGGTCATAACGAAGTGGGGCAATAGTTTAGGGCTTCGGATTCCATCATCCGTGGCAAAGCAAGTAGGCCTAGCTG
>CASBPW010000013.1 GCA_949127685.1 Candidatus Sivonenia alaskensis PMM_0068
GAGCGAAGATGGGCAGCATGGTCGGAGAGGCCAGAATTGCCTTCTGGTTCGCTTTGAGAAATCTGGAGAGCAAGGGACCAACGGTTGTTCCCTGTTCTGCTAAACGCTGGGCTGGAGCTAGTAGCTTGGGCCAAGGCAATTTACCGTGTCGTTGGTGCGCTAAGTAAAATCCTTTAATCTCTCCAGGGGTGGCAATCGCTAATCCTCCGGTCTGGGAAAGTTCCGGCACGACTTTTCCATTTCGGATAAACATATCTCGGCTGGCTTTGGCGGGAGCGGTCTCGCGATAGTCGATGACTTCTACATTCGGGATGTTCGCCTTTTCTTGTCTCGCAACATCGCTTACCAGCATGAAGCCACCGCCGCCAATTCCTGAGGCAAAGGGCTGGAGGACTCCAAGCGCTAAAGCAGTGGCAATGGCGGCATCGGTGGCATTGCCGCCTGCTTTGAGAATGTCTCTACCCACTGCACTGGCGATCGGGTTGTCCGAGGCAACCATGCCTCTGGTGGTCACTAAGGGTGGATAGTCGTAGGCGAGGGTCGGAAAGCAGAAAGAGGTTAGGAAAACAAAGCTTCCACAGAGCCAGAGGGAAAAGCTCTTTGCCCTAAAGTCCATCTACCGGAATATCCATAAAACGAGCAATCGCTGCCGCTTGGTCTTCCACCACAGCCAGGGCTGGGGGCTGTCCTACCCCTGAGAGACGGATGTCATTTTTGCCCTTGACTTTCAAATAGAGCAATCGACGGGGGTTTAGCCCTTCTTTGAGGACGACCCGTACCCCTTGAATGGACTTGAATGGGTATACCAGTTCGATTTCACGATTTTTACCAGGGAACCCATTCCGATAAACAGTCACTTTTTGGGTGCGTCGATTAAATTCGTTGTAGCCACTCCCGACATCCCAAACTACGGTAAGCCAGTAGTACAAGGCAAAGAGGCTTCCAAGTACCCCATAGAACCCCATGACAATGCCCTGAGGGAAAAAGAGAAGCTGGGTAGCATCGGTAAAGGGGAGGATATTTTTTTTGGTATAGCTGGAAATAGAGGCCAGGAAAAACCCTACCCCTCCAATAGTTAGGGCCGTAGCGGTTAGGTACGTGCTTAAACGCTTACACCCTATCACCTTAAACCGGAGAGCCTGTTCGGTCTCTGTAATTCCCAAAACCATAGTGTGTTACGAACGATCAATCTGCATCATAGTGTGATTTTAGCGCCAAGAGTGGATCTCGTCTGTAGGCTAGGGCTAGATTTAACGTTACAAAACCCCTTTGCTGCTCGGGATAGCCCCTATCCGTCGAGGGTCCATTTCCGTAGCCATGCGTAAAGCGCGGGCAAAAGCTTTAAAGCATGCTTCGATAATATGGTGAGAATTGATGCCTGCCTGTTGCCGGAGATGTAAGGTGATCCCAGCATGATTGGCGAAGGCCTGGAAGAACTCTCTCGTCAATTGGGTGTCATAGGTACCTACCCGTTGGGTGGGGATTTCCAAACCATAGACCAGATAAGGCCTGCCGGAGAAGTCCAGCACTACTTCAATAAGGGCTTCATCCAAGGGCGCGGAAAAATGACCAAAGCGTACCAGACCTTTGCGGTCTCCCAACGCTTGGTTGAAGGCTTGACCGAGGGTAATGCCCACATCTTCATTGGTGTGGTGGTCATCGATCTCTAGATCACCCTCCGCCCGGATCTCCAGATCGAAAAGTCCGTGGGTACTCAGTTGGGCCAGCATATGGTCCAAGAAAGGGATGCCTGTATGGATGCGATGCTCCCCGGTGCCGTCTAAGAATAGACTAACGTTTATATCGGTTTCTCCCGTCGTGCGGGCAACATGGGCGCGGCGAGCAGTGGACGTAGGTTTTAGGGTTTGCATAGCATTAGGTCATTATTGAGGGTGGGCTTTAGGACTTTTAGCGCTTCTATTATTTATTCGTCCGTGAGCCAGAAACGCTCGGATAGATATTTGTCTGCACTATCGCAGAGAACGGAAACCACGACTCCATGAGTTAACTCACTTGCTACCTTCAAGGCTGCCACTACATTAGCGCCTGCCGAGATTCCTACGAGCAGACCTTCTTCTCTAGCCAGCCTTTTGACCATTTTCTGGGCAGCTTCGGTGGCTACTTCTATCTGTCTATCCGGCACTCCAGGATCGTAGATGGGAGGAATAATGGCCGTCTCCATGTGCTTTAAGCCTTCCAGACCATGAAACGGAGAATCGGGCTGCATCGCTAAGATTTGGATCTGCGGGGTGTACTCTTTGAGGCGACGGCCTACGCCCATACAGGTGCCCGAAGTACCCAAGCCCGTCACGAAATGGGTGATCCTACCTTCGGTCTGCTCATACAGTTCTACGCCTGTGGTGTTGTAGTGTGCTTTCCAGTTGTTGTCATTGCCATACTGGTCTGCGTAAAAATAGCGGTCTGGGTCACGGGCATAGATTTCTTGCACTTTCTCAATGGCTCCGTCTGACCCTTTGGCCGGGTCCGTGAGCACCAGCTCTACTCCGTAGGCGTGCAAGATGCGCTTGCGCTCTTCAGAAGCATTCTGGGGAAGGGTCAGCCGTACTTTGTAACCACGCGTTGCCGCGATCCAGGCGTAGGCGATGCCTGTGTTTCCGGAAGTAGCATCCAGAATGATTTTGTCAGGTGTTAATTTCCCAGAACGCTCCCCCTCTAAAATCATGTTGAGGGCTGGCCGGTCTTTCACCGAACCACCCGGATTGAAATATTCTGCCTTCCCATAAATCTCCACGCCAGGCGCTAAACCAGCTGTTACCCGATTCAGGCGAATCAGAGGAGTGTTGCCTACCAATTCGGTGATGTCTTTGGTGGCAGGGCGATAGGTGGAACGCTTAGCAGCAGGGACGTACATGCTCTGATTGTACTGTTTGTCGGTTGATTCTGCCTTATGGCGATTTCTGAACCGTAATTCCAAAATGATGCATGGTATGTCGTGATGGGATATGGAAGCTCAAACAGCTTTTAGCCTTGCATCTGGGCCTGTCATTAAATTGACAAAAGACTGCAAGAGCCTTATCTTTGTCTCCTTGGACTGCGCGCGTAATTTAGGAAGCAAGCTTTTTGGCCAACGTTATTGTGGTTGGGGCCCAGTGGGGCGATGAAGGGAAAGGCAAAATTACGGACCTCTTGAGCCGTTCTGCCGATGTCGTGGTTAGGTACCAAGGAGGTGTTAACGCAGGCCACACCGTGGTCGTGAACGATACAACCTTTAAACTACACCTCATTCCCTCTGGTATTCTCTACCCGGAGACCAAGTGCCTGATCGCCTCAGGGACGGTGATTGACCCTAAGGTCTTAGTGCAAGAATTGGATAACTTGCAGGCTTTAGGGATCCCTGCCGACAATCTCAGAATTTCTCAGACCGCCCATGTCACCATGCCCTACCATCGGCTCATCGATTTGGCAGAAGAAGAGCGTAAGGGCGAAAACAAAATTGGGACTACTGGCCGAGGAATCGGGCCTACCTATGCCGATAAATCAGACCGTACAGGTTTTCGCGTCCTCGACTTAATGTGTCCAGACCGTTTCCGAGCCAAGCTCGATTGGGTTCTCCCCCTCAAGAATGTTCTTCTCGAAAAGTTGTACGGTCTTGAGGCCCTGGATGCTGAAGCGATTCAAGCAGAGTACATGCTCTATGCAGAGCGTTTGGGCCAGTACGTTGTCGATACGGCGCTATTCATTGATCAAGCAGTGCGTAGCCGCAAAAATATTCTTTTTGAAGGGGCTCAAGGTACGCTGCTCGACTTAGACCATGGTACCTATCCCTATGTGACCAGTTCCAACCCGATTTCCGGTGGCGCTTGTGTGGGCTCTGGCGTCGGACCAACCATTATTGACCGCGTGATTGGCGTCACCAAAGCCTATACGACTAGGGTTGGAGAAGGCCCGTTCCCTACTGAGCTGAAAGATGAGGTTGGACAACATTTGGGTGATGTAGGGGCTGAATTTGGGACTACGACGGGTAGAGCAAGACGCTGTGGATGGTTTGATGCCGTTATTGGTCGCTATGCCGTGCGTATTAATGGCCTAGATTGCCTGGCGATTACCAAACTGGATGTCCTTGATGAATTGGATGAGATCAAAGTTTGCGTCGCCTACAAAATTGATGGACAGAAAGTAACAGAGATCCCTCTGGATGTTCATCTTTTTGGTCGTTGTGAACCAATCTATGAAACTTTGCCCGGCTGGAAAACGTTCACTAGCGATTGCCGCACGGTAGAAGAACTACCCAAAGCCGCCTATAACTACCTGAAGTTTCTGGCTGCTCAAACAGGCATTCCGGTTGCCATTGTTTCGCTGGGCGCAGCTCGAGGGCAGACCATCATCGTAGAAGACCCCATTCACGGACCAAAACGGGGACTCCTATACGATGGAGACTTGGCGGTTCATCCCTTAGGGGCTGAGTAGAGCCCTTTCCGTACTTTTGGGAGAAAGCTTTCCTCTGGGAACCTATGGAAATTCTCGATTGAACATATCCTCTCTGCGTGGGCTGGCTTCGGCTCCCTTCGACAAGCTCACGTGCCGAGAAACCCCCTAAGATATTTCCTCTCCACTGCTTAATTCTTTCACCGTAAGCAGGAGAATTCCTCCAGCCGTTACCACGAAGAGTGTGAATAGAATCACGCTGCCTGCGAAGGCTAAACTCCATACCCCAGATTCGATTTGGGTCGATAGGAACTTGTTGCTTTTCTCTTTCTTGTCGAGATTGGCAGGAATAGTACGGCTAGAGATTGCTTCCATCCGAGTATAGGTGTGCTGGAGTGGGAACCAAACGAAGTAGGCACAGAGGGCGCTGACCAAAACACTTGCAAGTCGAGAAAATACCTTTTTCATGGATTCATATTTTTGATGAGTGAGACGCCTGCTAGATAAGGATGGGCTTGGATCAAGAGCAAAATACCGATAGGGGTGGCTACCCAAGGCCCCCAACCCAGTTCTCCCAAAGAAAATTTTTGACGTCCTTGCAGGATAGCCAATCCAGGAATAAACGAAGTTTGAGCCAGAACTTCTTTATAGGCCTCTGGCGCTTCTCTAAGTTTTCGTTGTTCTTGGTGCCATGCTCCGAAAGGAGTGTAGAGGACCCATCCTCCCCAGAAGGCTAAGTCGCTGAGGTAACCATTGACATTTAAGTGGGCTAGTCCAAAACAGATAAAGGCAATGAACGCGGGATGACGGGTGATTTTGCCGATGCCGCGCACTGCCAGATTGCCCCCTCCTACTAAGGAGCCAGGAGGTGGGGAGATAAAGCTGGAGGCCAAGAAAAATACGGTGAGGGCCATCAAAGTATAAGTGATCGGTCGAGGGCCATCCTCCCAAAGCAAGGGACCCAGATGTTTGTGGTCCCCGTAATAGACTGTCATCGGCAAAAACGTAATCAGGGCTACCGCTGAATACACCAGCAAATACTTTTGACCAAACTTCTCCGTCAGGATAGGGCGTAACCACCCGGAAGAGAGCAAGGTATGACTCCCCGCAAAAGCGAGCCAAAAACCGAGAATGACTAAAGCTGATTCCATAGCACCCGTGTCAGATACTGCGTTTCTATAAGGTAGTTCTCTTTCAACATTAGACCAACTAGGGCTATCCATGCCATTTGCTAGCGTAGGTTCCTGGATCTGTGGATAAGATCAAGACAGAACGGTACGGCAAGGGCTGATGAAACGCATCGTCTTGATTGCGGGATTTGAATCTTTTAATGCGGGGCTGTACCGCGAGTGTGCGCTGCTTGCTCAGAAACGCTGTCCAGAATTAGATATTCAAGTATTCAGTGACAGGGATATTGCCAGTAACCCAAAGGCTGTAGAAGCAGCCCTCCAGAGTGCTGAGGTCTTTTTTGGTAGTCTGATTTTTGACTATGACCAAGTGCTTTGGCTCAGAGAGCGGATCGCCCCAATTCCGATTCGTCTGATTTTTGAGTCTGCGCTGGAATTGATGAGCATGACTCAACTGGGTGCGTTTGCGATTGCAGAGCAACCCAAGGGCATGCCTGCACCGATTAAATTTATTCTCGATAAATTCAGTCAGGGGAGAGAGGAAGACCGATTAGCAGGTTATCTCAGCTTCCTGAAAATTGGTCCAAAACTTCTCAAATTCATTCCCGGTAAAAAAGCCCATGACTTGCGGAATTGGCTGGTTATCTACGGCTACTGGAATGCCGGGGGAGCAAACAATGTAGCCGCTTTGTTCTGGACTCTAGCCGAAGAGTATTTGGGACTCAGAGTTGGTGACATTCCTGAGCCTGTAACCATTCCCAACATGGGATTGCTGCACCCCGATCACGCTGGCTATTTTGAATCACCCAAGCAGTATATCCAGTGGTATCACCAAAACAAGCCGGAAACTAAAGACTGGCCGGTAGCAGGAATTTTACTCTATCGCAAGCATGTGATTACCGAGCAACCCTATATTCCCCAATTAATTCGTCGTTTTGAACAGGATGGAATTATTCCGTTACCGATTTTTATCAATGGGGTGGAAGGACATGTGGCGGTACGGGATTGGATGACCACCGACCATGAAATCGCTCAACGCAAGCAAGGAAATACCGAGCTTAAATCCCTTTCCTCAGAAGCAGCTAAAGTCCATGCCATCGTCTCTACGATTGGTTTTCCCTTGGTAGGAGGTCCGGCTGGTTCGATGGAAGCAGGTCGCCAGGTAGAAGTAGCAAAGCGGATTCTTGGTGCTAAGAATGTGCCTTATATAGTTTCTGCCCCGTTATTGATCCAAGATATTCATTCTTGGACGCGCCAGGGCATTGGTGGTTTGCAGAGTGTGGTTTTGTATGCCCTGCCAGAACTGGATGGGGCGATTGACCCAGTACCTTTAGGAGGGCTGGTTGGAGAGAAAATTTATCTCATTCCAGAACGGGCAGCGCGTCTGACGGGGCGACTCAAGCACTGGATGTCCCTCCGGCAAAAGCCCCTAGCTGAACGACGGATTGCTGTGGTGCTCTATGGATTTCCGCCGGGCTATGGGGCGACGGGAACTGCTGCCCTACTCAATGTCCCCCAATCCTTGGTGAAATTTCTACAGGCCCTCAAAGAGCAAGGCTATAACGTGGGCGATATTCCGGCAGAGGGAGAGGACTTAATTCGTCGGATCAGAGAAGCCGATGAATCTACGGTGCCTTCGAGAGAAGGAGAACCGGATAGAGCTATGGTCAATGCCCGCACGTTGGAAAAATGGCTGGGCTATCTTCGCTCTCACCGCATCGAAAAGCATTGGGGAGCGCTGACGGCTTCAGGTATTAAAACCTATGGCGACCAATTCCTTTTGGGGGGTGTGCAGCTTGGCAATGTTTGGATTGGCGTACAGCCTCCGCTGGGCATTTTGGGTGACCCGATGCGTTTGATGTTTGAACGGGATCTCACGCCTCATCCTCAGTACGCTGCGTTCTACCAATGGCTACAGCACGGATTCAACGCCGATGCCGTGGTCCATTTCGGGATGCATGGCACTTTTGAGTGGCTACCCGGTGCTCCTTTGGGCAATACGGGTTATTCCTGGCCGGATATTCTCTTAGGGAATTTGCCGAATCTCTATATCTACGCCGCAAACAATCCATCAGAATCAATCTTGGCGAAACGGCGAGGCTACGGGGTTTTAATTTCCCACAATGTCCCTCCCTATGGACGAGCAGGACTCTATAAAGAGTTAGTAACGCTTCGAGATTTGATAGCTGAATATCGTGAAGCCCCGGAGAAAAATTATGTTCTTAAAGAGGCGATTCTCAAGAAAATTCTGGATACTGGATTAGATACGGATTGCCCGTTTGAAGAGGCTCGGCATTTGGGCCTTGATTTCACTCCTGAAAATGCCAAACTCTTTAGTGCTAATGCGTTTAATCACTATTTAATCCAACTCTATGAATACCTACAGGTCTTAGAAGAGCGCCTTTTCTCTTCAGGCTTACATGTCTTGGGTAAACGGCCCAATGCGGAGGAATTGACAGGCTATCTAAATGCCTATTTCGGGGATGAACTGCCTGTCGACATAATGGCAGCGATAGTTGCGGGTACGGATAGGGAGCGTATCCATCAGCAGTTTAAACTCAATGGTAAAACACCCAAAGTGGAAGAAGCCCTCCAGATTCGGGAACTCCTCGCTCAAACCACCGATGAATTGACGAACTTACTGCGGGGACTGAATGGAGAGTATATTCTTCCGGCTCCTGGAGGCGACCTGCTGCGCGACGGCCCTGGCGTGTTGCCCACAGGCCGAAATATTCATGCCCTAGACCCGTACCGCATGCCTTCGCCTGCTGCCTTTGAACGGGGCCGAGAAGTGGCTCGGAAAATTTTGGCCCAACACCAGCAAGAACAGGGTTCCTATCCTGAAACCGTGGCGGTGATGCTTTGGGGTTTGGATGCCATCAAGACGAAGGGCGAATCTTTGGGAATTCTCTTGGAGCTGGTGGGAGCTGAACCGATTAAAGAAGGCACGGGCAGGATTGTGCGCTATGGTCTGAAACCCCTGTCAGAAATGGACCATCCCCGCATTGATGTACTGGCAAATCTATCAGGTATTTTCCGGGATAGTTTCGTCAATATTCTCGAACTTTTGGATGACCTATTTCAACGAGCGGCCGATGCCGATGAATCGGAAGCTCAGAACTTTATTCGCAAACATGCCCTCGCCCTCAAAGCCCAAGGCGTAGAAAATCCTACGGCCCGTCTATTTTCGAATCCTGCCGGGGACTTCGGATCTCTGGTGAATGACCAAGTAGTGTCTTCTAATTGGGAATCAGGCGAAGAATTAGGCCAGACCTGGCAAGGGCGCAATACATTTAGCTATGGCAAAAAAGATAAGGGCCAAGCCCGACCTGAAGTTTTGAAAACGCTGCTCCAAACTACGGAGCACATCGTCCAGGAAATCGACTCGGTAGAATATGGCCTCACCGATATCCAGGAGTACTACGCCAATACGGGTGGGCTCAAACGGGCTGCCGAAAAGCAACAAAGTTTGGTCAGGAGACATGGTCGTGCACCGATCACCACGAGCTTTGTCGAAAGCTTTTCCAAGGACACCACTCCGCGCAAACTGGATGACCTTCTCCGCCTTGAATACCGTTCAAAATTGCTTAATCCTAAATGGGCTGAAGCAATGGCCAATCAAGGTTCTGGTGGAGCCTTTGAAATCTCCCAACGGATGACCGCGTTGGTCGGTTGGGGGGGGACAGTCGATTTCACAGATAAATGGGTTTATGATCAGGCTTCCCAAACCTATGCCCTCGATCCTGAAATGGCAAAAAAGCTACAGAAGGCTAATCCAGAAGCCTTTCGCAATATTGTCGGCAGAATGTTGGAAGCGCATGGTCGGGGGTTCTGGAAGCCGGATGATGAATGTTTGGAGAAATTGCAAGCACTTTATGAACAATCTGATGAGGTCTTGGAAGGAATTACGGTTGCATAGCCTATCGATTTTCCTAATATCCTCGGCGGTGATTTTATCCTGCATACTTGGATGGATTTCGCAGTGTTAGTTCTGCGCACCTAATATTATGTCAGCTTAAATGCGCATATTATAGAAGGTAGTTCCTTGCGAGTTTGACTATACCCAAACGTCTTTGTGTTAGCCCTCACCTTTCCATCGACGAATTGGAAAAGCGCTATCGCCAAGCCAAAACTGTGACTGAACGC
>CASBPW010000014.1 GCA_949127685.1 Candidatus Sivonenia alaskensis PMM_0068
GGAAAGAGGTTTTCTAAAAACATTAATAAACCAATACCAAAATACCCCAAAGACGTCATTATTTCAGGAATTTGTTTCCCTATCCAATCAGACATAAGTTTCTTCTTTTTTAGTAATAACTGGCGGTTGATAGTTATGATTTTGGCTATTCGCAGTGATTGCTTTATGTGGTGGGGTTTACTTTGAGGAACGCTGTACCGCTGGTTGAACCTCAGTTTTCTTCTCAGCTCTTGATTTGAAGAATTCAAACACAATCGGGAGTATAGAAACAAGAATCACGATCCCAACCGCATAGTGGACATTCTTCTCAAAATCAGGAATCGTTTTACCTAAGAAATAGGCCCCCATGGTCAGGGGCCATACCCATGCGAAAGCTCCCATAACGCTAAAGGTGAGGAACCGGCGGTAGTCCATCTGGGTTATGCCAGCGACCACAGGCGTAAAGGTGCGGACGATGGGAACATATTGAGCGAAAGTAATCGCTTTGCCGCCATGCTTTTCATAAAAAGCTTGAGCTTTTTGGATGTTGGCTTTGGAGAAAAGAAGAGAATCTTTCTTCTTAAATAGCGCCGGACCTGCTTTTCGACCAATAAAGTAGCCTAAGGAATTTCCTGAAATTGAAGCGACTGTTAGTAAAAGGCACAAGGTCCAAATTTCTAGTAAGCCCTGAGAAGCGGCTAGCCCTGCGGCCACTAAAAGGGAATCACCGGGAAGAAAAAAACCAACTAAGAGCCCTGTTTCGGCAAAGACGATGGCAAAGAGGATGAAATACCCTCCCCAGCGAATCAGTCCTTCCACGTCGTAAAGCTGCTTAATTGCATCTATTAGAAATTCCATCGCACTCCCTTCACCTATATCTAGACGTTCTTAATCTAGCTTAAAGTTTCAGAGCAAACCAACCGTATACTCAACGATATGGTTGAGCAAGTTCGGCTGTCTTTAGCAGGCCAGTTCTGGGTCTGTCCGTACTTTCACGCCCAGATCCCCTAGAAGGTTGAGTCCCTCTGGTGTCCCATCAATTCTACCCTCGCTATCTAACCAAAATACATAGATATCCAAGTCCGCCAAAAAGGCTGCGTAGTCTCCAAGGGGGGGACGGTCAAAAACGGCCGCTTTATAGACGGGATAACCTGCTTCTTTCCAAGGGGCTAAAGCGAATCGCTCATAGTACAGGAGTTGACCCAAGGTTTCCTGAATCACTTCAGCCATATCCTGCTGACCTAGAAGCTTGACCTCAGCCAATAAAACCAAAGACTCATCTACTGCTAAAAAATCGAAGGTATCTGCATCTTCTCGAACTTCCTTGCCTGCCAAGCGGAACCAACGCCGGAAGTTCTTGAGAATCTGGTCATGTTCTGCCGTTCGCTCCAGTTGGCGTCGACGACGACGTTCTGCCAGCAGTGGATCACGAGTGAGGGCTGCCGGGATACCACTGCGTTGGTATTGAGGTGATTCCTCGGGGTCTAGAACCAACCTTCCGCCATGGGGACGGGGACGGTCAATCTTCCGAGGCCTCTGCATAAACGTTAGAGGAGAGGGATGCCCAGGGTCCGCAAGTTGTGACGGATATTGGGCTTCTCTCAACCAGATTTGATTAAGCAGATTTTCGGGGTCTATATCAAATAATTCTAGCCAGAGGGCTTCTGAAAAATGGAAATCCTCTCGCATCTCCTCTGGACTAATTGCAGAGCGCCCTTTTTGAAGACTTTGATTGCCGAAGTAGACAAACTGAGCCACAGGGTAAAAGGGGAGCGGTTTATAGGCAGGTACTAAATAGTGCCACATTTTTGGACTCCAATCGCCCCGATGGACTTCTGCATGGATGCCCAGCCCTAAAATTTGTAGCAACTTGGGTAACCCCGGCTGCCATCCACAGGGATTGCCATCAAACCCACATTTTTGGCGTCCTTGGTCAATCATGAGGGGCGTTGCGCTGTCATAGACCCGAAAAGGACATAGGTCTCGGTCTGATTCCAGAAACTCAATACTTTTCCAGAAATTCAGAGCTTGAGCATGGCAGCCAATGCCTTGTTGCCCATTGGAAGCCTTATGCCAACGGGTATGGTCTTCCATGGACAAAGCCCGAGGCATGCCGTGAGAATCTTGGTTAAACAGAGGCCAAATTGCCTCTCCTGGCAGGGAGGGATGCTCTTTTTTATAAAACTTACTGCACAGAAGGGCGAGATCTTCTAGAGAAAGATGAGACCGCTCATTTCCTATCTCTCCTACCTGGGGAATATCCGCTTGGAAATACTGAACGGCTAAGGCTACTTCTAAGGCCCTAGGCTTGCATTCGGGGGTTTGCGCCAAATAGCGATGCAATAGGCGAGAAGCTTCAATAAATAAGTCGTAGCGCTGGAGATGTACCATTTTACCACGTGCCCTCTTGCCCACTCAAAAGCCATTCCACAGAGACTCCCAGGGCTTTAGCAAACCCGACAAGTTCCCAATCGGTCACCCGACGGCGTTCGTTCTCCACCTGTCCAATTTTTACGTAATCCAGCTCGACACCGTAGCAGGCCAGCTTACCCGCCAAGTCGTCTTGAGTCAGTAACAGCCGTTCACGCATCCATCGCACCCTGGGTCCGATCAAGTTAACCCGACGCTCCGGGCGCAGGGGTCTCTTTGGCTCATCATACTTTCGTTTTTGGAAATTCATAGAAACAGTGATCGAAAATCCTACAAAGGAAACAAATTATTTTTCTCTATTCTAGGAAAAACTGACCCTAAATCCCATAAATATCCAGCAAAGGGCATGATCGATTTTCGATTACTAAGGATTCACACTTTTCTATAAAATGGCATAAATGGCACAGAGGCACAGTTTCTCATGTATGTGGAACAGATGACTGATGAAGAAGCCAAGACCCTTGGAACAGGGCGTACGCGCGATATACGTCGTCCTTTGAAGGATGACTCCGTGGACC
>CASBPW010000015.1 GCA_949127685.1 Candidatus Sivonenia alaskensis PMM_0068
ATCCTGTATTCTTTCCCAGTTTCTTAGTCTAATATGGCTGTATAGAGTGTCACGTTAAGAACAAGTCATAGAAAAGATCTACGGTGATATTAAGGGGATCAAGAACGACCAGGTGCGTCGCCTAGGCCATCTATATCGTCGCTCTCTTCCGGCGGATTTATTTACAACACCAGAGTTTGCCCAGCGTCTTGCTGCTTTAAGCTCAGAGATGGACGTTGCCTTGTGTGGCTATGTCAACCGTCGGGGACAGATTGTTCGAGTGGCTGTGGGAACTCCCCACCAGACGCAGTTTGCGCCCCATGAATTGCCTCGGCAAGGAGCTGAAAGACTCTCTGGTTTACGCTGTCTCTCGACCCAACTGCATACGGGTGTGCCTCCCAAGTCAGCGTTAACCGCCCTTGCCATGCAACGCTTAGATGCGTTGGTCACGCTTAGTGTCTCTTCGGAAGGGCGTAAACGAAAAAGTGCTGCTCCTACAGGCTTTGTCCAAGAGATCCATCTGGCGCATTTGGTAGCAGACCCAATTCGCTGGTCTGTTGTTAGTTTGGAATCTCTGCATGAGCTAGCAAGCCAAGATCTAGAGACCTTTATCCGAGACTTAGAAACTGCTTTTGCGGCTCAAGATGCTCTGAGGGCAGTAGATAGAGACCTGGAACGGGCGTTACTTGTCGGCGTATTCTCCCCTGATACCCAGGAACAAGCACTACTAGATGAAATGGCAGAATTGGAAGAATTGGTCCGAAGTGCCGGAGGGCAAGTCCTCGATAGTTTTTGGCAAAAGAGAGAACGGCCTCATCCCGCTACCTTTATTGGAGAAGGTAAGGTGACGGAAGTAGCTCTAGCGACCCAAGAGCAAGGTGCCAATCTGGTTATTTTTGGTAAGGACCTCACCCCTTCCCAAGCCCGCAACCTAGAACAATCGATTGGAGTAAGGGTTGTAGACCGTACGCAGTTGATTTTGGATATCTTTGCCCGAAGAGCGCGTTCTCATGAAGGTAAGCTTCAGGTCGAGTTAG
Organism: Candidatus Sivonenia alaskensis PMM_0068; assembly: GCA_949127685.1. Lineage (GTDB taxonomy): Bacteria > Cyanobacteriota > Cyanobacteriia > Gloeobacterales > PMM-0068 > Sivonenia > Sivonenia alaskensis. The sequence continues at coordinate 1,017 of CASBPW010000015.1, forward strand.
CCCAGATGGAATATCTACTGCCCCGGCTATCCGGGAGTGGACTGGGACTTTCTCGTTTGGGCGGTGGTATTGGAACCCGTGGCCCTGGGGAAACTAAGTTAGAGACCGACCGGCGTGCCATTCGTGGGCGCATTGCCAAACTGGAGCATCAGGTTACTCGACTGCAAGCCCATCGGAGTCGCCTAAGGAACTATCGTCAAGGGAAAGACCTCCCTGTATTTGCCTTGGTTGGCTATACCAATGCCGGAAAATCCACCCTGCTCAATCGCCTAACCGAATCAGAAGTGTATGTGGCCGATCAGCTATTTGCCACCCTAGACCCGACCACGCGTCGTCTGGATCTCAAGGGGGGAAAAACCCTACTGCTCACCGACACCGTCGGTTTTGTTCATGACTTACCTAAACCTCTAGTCAATGCTTTCCGTGCCACCCTGGAAGAAGTTACGGAAGCAGATTTCCTGCTGCACGTTGTAGACCTTTCCAATCCTTCTTGGCCACAACATATAGAAGCGGTGGAGTTCATTCTCTCCCAGATGCCTGTGGTGTGTGGCCCTACTCAATTGATCTTTAACAAGGTGGATTTGGTAGCTCCCCAAGCGCTGAGTGTTGCGCTGAAAACCTATCCTCAAGCTGTCTTTGTCTCCGCAACTACAGGAGCAGGCATCTCAAAATTACAACAAGCGCTATTAGGCTGGGTCAAGACTGAAACAGAATATGTCAGTGTTCCAGATGCGCTCTTAGAAGCGGCCTATCAGTAAGATGGTTAGAGACCCAGATGAAGACTGATGACAACCCTCACTCCTGAAGAACAAAAGATGCAACGGGCACGGTTGCGTGCGGAAATGAAAGCTCCTGCTCGGATTTTGCGCTTGGGAATCTATGGAGCTTTTGCGGCTATGGGGTTGATTGGAACCTTAAGTTTTCTATCACGTGCCTTGGCGACTATCGGTGACGCCTCTTTTTTCACCAATTTTCTATGGACTTTGGTTCATGTAGGATTGGTTGCCGCGATGGTGAGCTTATATCGCCTGGAAAAAGGTAAAGATCAAGCTCTGTATGAGAAGTTTCTTGCGGAAGAGCAACGACGTTAAGGCAAAAAGGAACCGCCTCCGGACTCTATTAAGAACCTTGTGCATTATGTGCCAGAATTTCCCCTGTGACTAAGATGAAGACACAGCAGGGATCGGAATAGGGCAGCGGGTGGCCAACAGCCCGATAGAAAAATATTATTCCTCACTGCTGAACAGATGATGCATCGTCCCTAGAGAGAGCCAGCAATTGGCTCTCTCTTCTGCGTTTATGACCTAATATAGGCCCGAACGAAAAAGTGCCTAGCTCACAGACAGGCACTTTCCAGAAGCAGCACAAGAATATTCAGACTTAGTCGTCGTAGACTCGGCATTCCAGAGCATCAGGATTAGCATCGCAGTATTGCTCTAGAGAATTGGGCTTGGTGGCTTTAGCCGCATGGGCGCGAGCTGCTTGTAATTCTTCTACGTTGTCCCAACCAACGGCACAGGCTGCGGAGTCAGGACCGCTTTCTTCGCATGCTTTTTTTGCTTCTTCTTTTTCTTGTTGAATGAGCTTTTCGAAATCGGCCATGGGATTCCCCAAAAACATATTTACCTATCTATCAATATAAAGCCGATTTTGCGAGTACAGCAGCAACCGCCCAGGCTTCTAAAGATGGTCTTTAGGATCAGAGGGTACTTTGGGTTCCTGAGACCTGCGCCAAGCCAGCCAGCTCATATAGGCAAAGAGCAGCGTACCCCCTGCCGTATAAGTAAGACCGGCTTCCATCCCAGAGAGGGCTAAAGCAACAGTTCCTGCCCAGAGTGTCAAGGCATAAATCCAGAGGGTGGCAAAGCGCTGGGACAACCCAGCATCGAGAAGTTTGTGATGAAGATGCAGACGGTCTGGCTTGAAAGGAGACTGTCCTTTACGCAACCGCTGAATAATCACAGAAGCGGTGTCCACAATTGGCACTGCCAAAATCAGGAACGGTAGGAGGATAGCGACCGTTGTTATGACTTTGACAACCCCAATCACGGAAAGACCCGCCAGGAGAAATCCTAAGAAGTAAGCTCCCCCATCCCCCATAAAAATCTGAGCTGGGTTAAAGTTGTAGCGCAAGAATCCTAGAGTTGCACCGACAATAGCAGCTGCAATCAGCGCTGCTGCCCATTGTTGGGTGAGGGCCGCCACCGAGAACGTGATAGCGGCTGCGATCCCAGAGACGCCAGCGGCAAGACCATCCAAACCATCAATGAAGTTGATGGCATTGGTGACCCCACAGAGCCAAATAAGCGTAATGGGCAAACTCCAAAACCCCAACTGGACGACCCCAATCCCAGGAAGGGTGATCGCTTCTATTTGGACTCCTACGGCCCAAGCTCCACCAGCAATCAGAAACTGAGCCGCTAAGCGTGGCAAGGGTGGAAGGGTCAGCAGATCATCTGCGAGCCCCAGGAAGAAGAAGAGAACCCCCCCAATCGTGACCCCCCAGATTCCTAGCTCTTCCTTGTGCGGAAGGATCCCAAACCATCCCAAACTCCAGACCAATAGCAGAGCGATCACTACCCCAGCAAAAATAGAAACCCCGCCCAGTCTTACCATCGGAGCTTTATGGATCTTGCGGGGGTCTGGCTTATCCACCACACCAGCCGTTAGGGCCGCAGCCCTCACCGAAGGTGTTGTCCAAAGAACGATGACCGCAGCCGTAAGCGTGGCTACCAAGCTCGGGATGAGTGGATTCATAAACACCTATACCGGAGCGGGTTCGGCATATTGCAGATGAGGATAGAGGGGGAATCGTTCACAAAGCGTGAGCACCTGTTCTTTACAGTTGCGGATGACGGTATCATCCTCGGGAGACTGTAGCAAATCAGCAATAATGTCACCGATCTGCTCAAATTCAGCGTTCCCTAATCCACGGGTTGTCATGGCAGGAGTCCCTAAACGGATCCCAGAAGTCACAAAAGGAGATTCTGGGTCAAAGGGAATCGTGTTTTTGTTCACCGTAATATTGGCTTGACCGAGAAGGCCTTCTGCTTTTTTACCTGTCAAACCTTTATTGCGGAGGTCCACAGACATCAAGTGGTTATCCGTGCCACCCGATACCAGATTACAGCTGCGCTCTACCAAACGTTCGGCTAGGGCTTTACTGTTGGCGATGATATTGCCGCAGTAGGCTCTAAATTCTGGCTTCAAAGCTTCACCGAAAGCCACCGCTTTGCCCGCAATCACATGCTCCAACGGCCCCCCCTGGGTCCCAGGGAACACGGCTTTATTGAATTGCTTGCCGAGCCCTTCATCATTGGTGAGAATCAAACCACCTCGAGGTCCTCTCAAGGTCTTGTGCGTTGTGGTAGTAACCACATGACAGTGAGGAATCGGGCTGGGATGATGACCTGTGGCTACCAAACCAGCAATGTGGGCAATATCAGCCATCAAGTAGGCTCCCACTTCATCGGCAATAGCGCGGAACCTTTCGAAGTCAATTAGGCGGGAGTAAGCAGAATAACCGCAGATAATCAACTTGGGGCGTTCTTCAATCGCTAATTTGCGGACCAGATCAAAATCAATGCGTTGGGTTTCTTTGTCTACCCCATAGTGCGTGGCCCGGAAATAGATCCCTGAAGAGTTTACGGGAGAGCCATGGGTGAGGTGCCCTCCATGAGAGAGGTCCATGCCCAGAATCGTATCGCCAGGCTTCAGCAAGGTCAGATATACCGCTGCATTCGCTTGCGCGCCGGAGTGAGGCTGGACATTGGCCATCGCACAACCAAACAATTCTTTAGCGCGCTCGATAGCGATGGTTTCAATTTCGTCGATAAATTCACAACCGCCGTAATAGCGTTTACCAGGTAAGCCCTCTGCGTACTTATTGGTAAGAACAGATCCTTGGGCAGCCATCACCTGAGGGGAAGTGAAGTTTTCGCTGGCTATCAGCTCTAGGTGGGTCCGCTGACGAATTAACTCCCGCTCAATCCAGTTAAATACAAGGGGGTCACTCTGACGCAACAAGTCTTCATTGGTCACAGGCAGTACCTAATTTTCTTTAAATTCACCGACTATGGTAGCACTCTACCTATTGGACTGTTAAACCACGCACCTTGTTAAGCAAAGCCTGTAATAGACTGAAGAGAACTAGATATTTTTACTCATGAACGAGCCAATCGACTTAGGGAATAGTTTTGCGGAAGCGGTGGCAGGATTTGGAATTCCTGCCGATTTAGCTAGAGTGCTCTGGATGCCCATCCCCATGTTGGTGGTTATTCTCAGCGCTTCCGTGGCCGTTTTGCTTTCGGTATGGGCTGAGCGCAAATGGTCTGCCTACATGCAGCAACGTTTAGGACCCACGGTGGCCGGGCTGAATGGATTCATGCAGGGGGTTGCCGACGGGGCCAAACTCCTCGTCAAAGAAGACGTCATTCCCCGTAAGGGCGACCCTTGGCTCTTCACTTTCGGTCCCGTCATTATCATTATTCCGATTTTCTTTGCCTACCTGGTGATTCCTTTCGGGCAAGGTCTAGTCATCTCGGACCTAGCGATTGGCATCTTTTTCTTCGTCGCTATCTCCAGCGTCGCTCCCATAGGCGCGCTGATGGCCGGCTATGCTTCCAACAACAAATACGCTCTTTTGGGAGGGCTCAGAGCTGCAGCCCAAGGCATTAGTTATGAATTACCCCTAGCGCTTTCAATTTTGTCCATTGTGATGATGAGCAATTCCCTATCCACCGTGGACATTGTGAACATGCAAAGCACCCACGGCATTCTCTCCTGGAATATTCTTAAACCTGGGGTTGGCCAAATCGGTTTTGTCATTTTCCTGATTTCAGCTTTGGCAGAAACGGAGCGGGCTCCCTTTGACCTTCCGGAAGCAGAATCCGAACTTGTCCAGGGCCACCATACTGAATATTCCGGGATGAAGTTTGCGCTGTTTTATTTGGCGGAGTATGCCAACCTCGTTTTGGGATCGCTCGTCGCTTCGATCCTGTTCTTAGGTGGCTGGTCTTTCATTGTCCCCATGGGTACAGTAGCTAATCTTCTGGGCATTGACCCGCTCGATCCAGCTTTCCAAGTCTTTTCCGCTTTGTTGGGAATTGTGATGACGATTGCCAAGGCGACTCTTTTTGTCTTCCTCGCCATTTTGGCCCGCTGGACCCTGCCCCGCGTCAGAATCGACCAACTCCTTGACCTGGGCTGGAAATTTTTGCTCCCTTTGGCTTTGTTTAATCTATTGCTAACCGCAGCCCTTAAGTTGGCGTTCCCTGCTTTTTTCGGTGGTTAATGCCTGTATCCAGCTTAATAGAGGATCTTTTTCAGAAAATCCGTGTGTTCTGGGTTCAGAACTTCTAAAATAGATAGGCATGCCGAGGATGTTCCGTGTCACTACGCAAAGGTTTTGAGGTCGAACTGTACACTGGTTTTCCTAATGGCCATGTAGTAGGGCTCTCAGACAAAGTTCAAAGCCTATTACCTCATTTCATGAAAGAGCCCGACAGTCGCAATGTCGAGTATGTGACTCCACCCCTATTTGATTATCAGGAACTGCTTTGTGCGCTCTTAAAGCCCCGCAGACAATTGCGCCAAGTGCTCGAAGGTCTCGGCGGCTACACGATTATTCCCGGTAGTACGCTACCGCTTCAGGGAGAATCTCTCCAGTTTCATCGCTCTGATCCCCAAAATTCTTATCATGACCGTATTGAAAAAGCCTACGGGACCAAGGTAGTCACGGCCAGTATCCATATCAACCTAGGTATTCCTGACCCTGAACTGGTGATCAAAGCCTGTCGTTTGTTGCGCCTTGAAGCCCCCGTAGTCTTGGCTTTGAGTGCTTCTTCACCTTTTTTAGATGGAGCCCCTACGGGCTTCCATTCCAGCCGATGGGGACTTTTCCCCAAGACCCCGGAGCAGGTACCGCTCTTCATAAGCCATCAGCACTACATTGATTGGGTGCAACAGCAACTTGTCTTCGGAACCATGTGGAATGTCCGCCATCTATGGGCTTCCGTGCGTCCAAATGGTCCAGACCGTCCTGGGCATATCGACCGGGCAGAGCTCCGTATCTCTGATTTGATCATTGACCCTCAGGTACTTTTGGGGATCACCTTGCTCTTAGAACATCGACTGCTCGATTTGCTCTCTGGAAAAATCCCTGACCCTTTAGATTCTCCTCGCTTTACTGCAGAAGAATTGGTGGAAATCACTAATCAGAACGAAGTTCAAGCGGCCCATTATAGTCTGGATGCTCCTTTGGTTCATTGGCAAACAGGGGAGACCCTGACGGCGCGCACCTGGGCTAGCCAATGGATAGAAGAGCTCAGATTTAAGACCCTTTCGAGAGGTCAGCAGCCGTTTATTGACGCTGTTGAAAAGGTTTTGATTGGGGGCAATGAAGCCATGCGCTGGCTCGGACAATACAAACTAGGCCTTTCTGTCCCCCAGATCGTGCAAGAAGCGATTCAGTCTTGCAAAGAGCAGGAAGAAGAGCTTACCTGCCGCCTTTGTACAGAACGTTTATATTAGAGCGTTATCCAAAAGTCACAATATATTGCTTCATACTCATCCATGTCGGATGTCCGCTAAACTAAAGCTCAAATTCAATACAGTTTTCCTATGGCTACTCCTCTAAAGAAGGGCTCTGCGGTAAGAGCTGTTCGTGCACAATTGACAGGTACCTTTGCCCAAGCCAACGACATCCGCTGGCCTGACTTCATTTTTAAGACCAATGGTGAAATCCTGGAACTAAAGGGCGATTATGCTCTGATCAAGTTTGGCGCTGTCCCTACTCCGCCCACCTGGTTTCCCTTGGCTGGACTGGTGGATATAGCCGATCTCTCTCAAGCAATTCCAGGCTCTTAGGGAAAGGCAAAAAGTTGATTGATACCCGTAAGACCAAAAATCGGGCAGAATAATAAAGCTTTGATGGACCTAATCTGTGACCGTCACTCCTTTGCGCGTTGAGAGCACTAGTTGGCCGGGACTTATCCGCCATTACAGAGACTATTTGCCTGTCACCGAGCGAACTCCTATAGTCACCCTTAGAGAAGGGAACACACCCCTGATTCCGGCCTCCAGCATTTCCAAACGGATTGGTCGTGATGTACAGGTCTGGCTCAAATATGACGGACTAAATCCTACAGGCTCCTTCAAAGACCGGGGGATGACCCTCGCCGTTTCGAAGGCGAAAGAAGCTGGCTCGGAGGCCGTAATCTGTGCCAGTACGGGAAACACCTCCGCTGCGGCTGCGGCTTATGCCACCCGAGCTGGGATGAAAGCTTTTGTCCTGATTCCAGAAGGCTATGTCGCTTTGGGTAAGCTCGCTCAAGCACTGATGTATGGGGCTAAAGTGATCGCCATTGATGGTAACTTCGACCGGGCTTTGCAGCTGGTCCGGCACCTATCCGAAGAGTATCCGATCACCTTGGTGAACTCCGTCAATCCTTACCGCCTAGAAGGGCAGAAAACGGCCGCCTTTGAGGTGTGTGAGCAGTTGGGGACCGCACCGGATTGGTTGTGTATCCCCGTAGGCAATGCAGGCAATATCACGGCCTACTGGATGGGTTTTTGTATCTATTGGCAAGAGCACAAAATCCGCCACCGCCCGAAAATGTTCGGATTTCAGGCCGCAGGAGCCGCAGCCCTGTTGGATGGAAAATACACCCCTGTAGAACATCCCGAAACCATTGCCACTGCGATTCGGATCGGGAATCCGGCCAATGCTATCCGCGCCCTCGCCCTTGCCAAAGCTAGCGAAGGTGGTATTTATTCCGTAACCGATGACGAAATCCTAGATGCCTATCGCCTCTTAGCCAAGGAAGAAGGGGTTTTCTGTGAACCGGCCAGTGCTGCTTCTGTGGCTGGGTTGCTCAAACAGGCTCATTTGTTACCAGAAGGGGCGCAAGTCGTTTGTGTGCTCACTGGCAATGGTCTCAAAGACCCAGACACAGCGATTTCTGCCGCCCTGAGCGAAGTTCATCGTCATGTCAAACCTGAAGCTTTAGAAGTAGTACGGGCTATGGGATTTTAGCTCCGTATAATGTGCGGTAGAAACTTGGGTCTTGGGGGTATTCATTGTGGAAAAGGTTGGCGTTTTGTTGATGAACCTGGGCGGGCCGGAAAAGCCGGATGATGTGCGCCCCTTTTTGTACAACCTATTCGCTGACCCTGAAATTATCCGTATTCCCGTTAAGCCTCTCCAAAAGCCCCTGGCTTGGGTTATTTCCACAGCCCGAGCGCCTAAGTCCCAGAAGAACTATGCAGCCATTGGCGGCGGTTCTCCCCTGAAAGCGATTACCAACCAACAGGGCCGCGTCCTGAAAAAAGCGCTGGCCGCCAGAGGAATTGATGCTCAAATCTATTTAGGTA
>CASBPW010000016.1 GCA_949127685.1 Candidatus Sivonenia alaskensis PMM_0068
GTATAGGCAGCCACCCCTGATTCCACATAAGCCGTGTTAAAGCCCACCAAAGGCACTGTAGTCTGCGTTCCCGCTCCATCCGTCCATTGACTAATGCCGGTAAATCCTACACGGCCAAAACGCCAAGTTCCTCCATTCCCCCACGCGACCGCTCCTCGTTCCAAAATCGGGCTAGAGAGCCACTGCCCCTCTCGCTTAATCGCTCCCACAGGCTGGCCTATTTTGAGGTTAAAGTAGCCCCCATTGATTCCTGCCGCAGCTTGGGCATTCTGTCCCATTTGGGAAAGCGCAGAGGCTCTCCCCTGTGTGGTCATTGGTAACACGGGATAGGTTCTATCGAGTTCTAAAATATGGATGCGCTGAGGAACAGGCGTCTGCGTAATCAGCTTGCGATAGACCAGTCCTTTGGCCCAAACCTGCCGCGATTCACGGTTCTGGCGATAGTCCAAGGTCATGGGAGATGGTTGGTCAAGGCTAACGGTGGGCGGTAGCACGGGTAACGTGATATCCAAAAATTCTCCCTGCGGATTCACTTGCCATCCCAGGGCACTGAGCGGGGCCACATCCAGATAACGATTCGTCAGCCACTGGTCGGTGCCCTGCCAGACTACGGGTAACGCGACAACTTGGCCCAGCCAACGCACAGGTTGCACTTCTGGGCTGTCACTATTCAAAAGCTCTAATCCCATCTGCTCTTCGAGCCACCAGTCTGCGATAGTTACCGGATGCTCTGCCGTGCTAGACCAGGGAGCGGTTACTTTGAGTTCACCGTTAACCCGGATAGTATTCAATCCCCAAGCACTGTTGCCCCAAAAGTTCAAAAGCAGGCTAGAGAGGACGATTCCCCGCACTAAGGGTTTACGGAGCAGGGGAGATAGAGCCATAGTGGTGCGTAGGTTGGATGTCATAGCGAAAAACTAGAAGAACTAGAAGAACTAAATGGAAGAATTGTTTCTGGCCCGTCATGGGCACACCCGTTTGAATATAGAGCACCGCTTCAACGGTCAAAATGAAGACCCATTGTTGCCCCAGGGAATTGAAGCAGCCCAACGCTTGGCCCAGTGGTTGGACAAACAGACCGTACCTGATTCGCTCGTTCTCATTTCTAGCCCGCTTAGGCGCGCAGTGCAAACAGCAGAAATTCTTCAAGAAGTCCTACCAGGAAAACCGGAGCTTCATTGTGATTATCGACTAGCAGAAACAAATTTTGGTGCTTGGGAAGGCTTGAGCGGAGATGAATTAGAAGCTCATTATCCTGGCGCTTTAGATGAATGGCGTGCCAAACCTCTAGATTTTCCCTTCCCTGATGGAGAAACAGCCCGCCAGACTGCTCATCGGGCTATTAGCTGTCTTCAAGATTGGCGCAGTAAAGTCTCTGACCAACCTATTTTCCTAGTGAGTCACGGAGGACCCATCCGCGCTCTTGTCTTGGACTTAATCGGGGCCCCTCTGGAGTTCTACTGGAATCTGAATCCACCCTGGGCTTCTCTTAGTGTGGTGGAATTGGGCCAAGCCTATAACCGCTTACGCTACTTTGGTCAGACAGGGTAGGTTTTTAGACTATTCTCTTAAAACGAACCTACTGAATTCAGGCTACGACCTTTCTGGAAGGGCACGGCAATGGTACAAGCGATTGCAGGAATTGATCAAAACGCTTCCATTCAATTGCCTGAGACACCCTCAGGTATATCTGCAAGTCGAGTTGTTATGACTCTTTTAGGAAGGCCAATCTCTATGAGCGTTTAGTAGCAAACGAGTGCTATTTGCTATCAGATTGCTAGAATCCACGTGGGTTGTAGAACGGGCGAAGGAATCTCACTTCAGAAGATGTTTATGTACTGCTAGAAATTCCCCTAGCACAGCCAAATCGCCCATAGCAAAAATGATAGCGCCAACCAACAGAAGCGCTTCTATGATGGAATGAGCCCACTATAATTTCTGCTTTATGAAGCTTACTCGCCTTGAACTGAACTCCTGGATTATCGAGATCGCAGGGCAAGTCATCCTTGTGGATCCTTGGCTGGTCGATCCAATGACATTCTTTGCTTCTCCTTGGCTATTCAAAGCAACCCACAAGGGACCTCAGACCTACACGCCTAAGACGCTACCGAAGGTGGATTTAATCCTGCTTTCACAGTCATTCGATGACCATTGCCATAAACCAACCCTAGAACAACTTGACCACAGCATTCCCGTCGTTGCTTCTCCTGCCGCCGCCAAGATAGTCCGAGACTTAGGCTACATCCATGTGATCTCCCTCACCACTTGGCAAAAGTATGGAGGCGCCAATGGGTTAGAAATTACGGCGATGCCTAGCGCCCCAGCTTCTTCCGGTGGAGAAAATGGTTATCTGCTCAAAGGCGGAGCTGAAAGTTTGTACTACGAACCCCATATTTTTCCCGCCAACCAAGCCATCGCTTCTTATGTATCGAACCTGGATGTGGCGATTGCTCCTGTCGTTGGGCAAATCTTTCCGCTGATTGGACAAGTGATTATGGGGCCTCAAGAAGCCCTAAGCATGGTTAAAACTCTACGGCCCCGCGTTGTCATGTCCACCGGGAATGGAAATGTCTATATTGAAGGGCTTTTGATCAAAGGCGTTAGACCCGTGGGAAGTTTTGAAGAGTTCGCAGCCTTGCTCAAAGCATCAGGTCTACCCACCAAGTTTTTGACGCCCCAGGGTGGAGAGACCGTGGTCCTGGAAAAAGCTGCTTCATAGCTTGGAGACAATGTTGCATTCGCTAGATGTCTGTAGTCATGACCATGGGCCCTTCAGCCCTGGTGGAGGGAGATAAGCTGGGCTCTAGCGTAACTACTAGAGGTGCTTTAACGAGGGCCTCCTCCATAGGCAGCTTCAAAAATACTGTCCCTTTAGGGTCAGGCGTGAATTGACCGCAGGGAAACTTTTTGCCCTTGATCACCGCCCATAAACGGTATACCTGCTCTTTCGGTATGGGAGCCAAATTCTTCAAGACAAGAACAGCGTCCTTGTCGCTAGGGGTAACTACCAAATTTCCTGAGGCCTCAGAACTAGGCGCAGAAGGTCTAAGAGTAACGAGACGAGTATTCGTTTGCTGGAGCATCGATACGATGGATTGCTGCTGCGCTAACTGTTCTTGGGTCGTTTGCAATTCTTGCCGCAGACGGTAACTATCCAAGCCCAGTACTAAAGCGATAACGGCAGCGGCGCTCCCGGCCCAGGAGAGCCAAGCTACAGAACGACGGGAAGCTACGGTAGACAGGTCTATCACCTGGGCCGTCTGCTGCTCGGCTGCGACCAAAAGTTGGTTCCGCAGCCGGGGAGATGGTATGGCATCTGGGAGTGCATAGGGTGTCAGAGCCAAGGTTTCTTTCAAACGGCGGATTTCCGCCGCAACGAGTTCAGGGCGTTCCTGCAAAAGTTGGTCGAAGGCCTTCTTCTCTTCTAGAGAGAGGTCTTCCAATACGTAGCCGGCAACTAACTCTTCCCACATTTCTAATGGCTGCATATCCATGATGGCTACCTCGTAGAGCCCTGGGAGTTTTCAATCATCATCTTGTTTATTCCCTTGATTCACTGTGTCACCCTTCCTCGAATATTCGTTTAACCGACGAAATCATTTAAAATTCTTTTCAGTTTGATCAGTCCCTGGCGTGCCTGAGTTTTGACGGTGCCCAGAGGAGTATTTAATTTTTGGGCAATTTCCGACTGGCTCATCCCGGAATAGTAGGCCATTTCCAATACCCGACGCTGGCTTTCGGGAAGCGTTGTCATCGCTTCTTGAACATGCTGGGCACGCTCCTCGGTGGAAGCCAATTCTAGGGGAGTAGGGACTGTGGGTAATACTTCAAGATTTTGTCCCCAGCGTTCGATAGAACGTTGTTTGGCTCCTTGGGAACGAATACGGTCAATCGCTCTTGAACGGGTCAACGTCATCAGAAAGCTATTGAGAGAACCTCGCGTTGGGTCATAACGTCCTTTTTGCCACAGCAAAAGAAAAACTTCCTGAGTAAGGTCTTCCGCAGACTGGGGGTTGGCGAGGATCTTGAGTGCCAAGCGGTAGACAACTCCTCCGTAACGATCGTAGAGAATACCAAGGGCTGAAATATCTCCTACTTTTAAGGCCTGGAACACCTCGGTATCCGTCTGGGTTGACAGGTTCATAATCGGCATCCTGCAGCCACATGATTCATTAGAACAGATAAGCAGTCCTAGCCTCTAAGTTGAACTGCAGACGGCTGGAGAAATCTGCTGGTCCATAGATGTTCAACTTGGAAACTAGGTATCTGCAGAACCTGACATTGAAGCAATGATCTTGTTCGCCTGCGTTAACCGCTTCGCTACCTCTTTGTGGGCGTGCAATAACGCTATAGTCGGAACCAGCTCCGGCCCACTTTTTGTCCCGGTAAGAGCCATACGTAAGGTTTTCATCACTAAGCCCTTTTTTACGCCTAGCGCACTGATCTGCTCATGGATGGCGGCTTGAATTTTCTCTTCTAGCTTTTTCCAGAGGTCCTCTTGCATCGGAAGGTCTTCTTTTTCCCATTCTCTGAACAGCTTCTCAAAGGTCTGGATAATAATGCCAACGTTCGGTTGTTTGAGGTGGTCTACGGCCTCTTGTTCAAACGTAGGCTCCACAAAGAACGTCTGTGCCATCGCAGGGGCTTCGGTTGTTCTGTTTAAGCTCTGGCCAAGGAGCACACAAAGACCTTCCAGCCATACGGCATCATCGGGAACTTCATAGCCTGCAGCCTGCCAGACCGGAAGAAGCTGTTGACTTAATTCAGAAGGGGCAAGACGACGCAGATGTTGGCCATTCAGCCAGTTGAGCTTATCCCAGTCGAATTTGGCACCCGCTTTATTGACACGGTCGAAGCTAAAGTGTTGAGCAGCTTGATCGAGACTAAAGATTTCTTCCATTACTCCCTCAGGGGGTGACCAGCCCAACAGCGTCATATAGTTCGCAAGAGCCTCTGCGGAGTAGCCCATAGCCTGAAAATCTGCAATCGAAGTTACTCCATCCCGTTTAGAAAGTTTGGCCCCTGCTTGGTTCAGGATGAGCGGTGTATGAGCAAACTCAGGTACTGCGGTCCCTAAGGCTTCATAGAGCAGGATTTGCTTAGGCGTATTGCTGATATGGTCTTCCCCACGGATCACGTGGCTGATTTTCATGTCGATGTCATCAACCACCACTACAAAGTTATACAGAGGCTGCCCAATATCACTTCCTTCAGAGGCGCGGGCAATGACCATATCCCCACCCAGATCCCGACCTTTCCAGCTGACTTTGCCCCGCACTAAGTCAGTCCAAGCAATCTCTCGGTCGTCCTCAATCTTGAAGCGGATAACGGGCTTACGACCTTCGGCTTTGAAAGCGGCTTCTTGCTCAGCCGTTAGATCGCGATGACGATTGTCGTAGCGAGGGGCCTCATGGTTTGCCTTCTGCACTTCCCTCATCGCCTCGAGTTCTTCGGGAGCGTCATAGGCTCGATAGGCTAGCCCTTGAACAAGTAATGCTTGGATCTTTTGACGATAGAGTTCCATCCGTTCGCTTTGGAAGAACGGCCCTTCATCCCAGTTCAGACCCAACCACTTCAAGCCCTCCAGGATATTTTCAGTAAATTCTGGCCGTGAACGCTCTAGATCGGTATCCTCAATCCGCAATATGAATTGCCCCTGATGATGACGGGCAAAAAGGCAATTGAATACAGCGGTGCGGGCAGTCCCGATATGAAGATTTCCCGTAGGAGAAGGGGCGATACGGACACGTACAGTCATGATGGAGGGCTAAAGGGCCCTTCTATTGTATGTAGAGAAAGCCCTCCTCCAAACGCTGAATTCTCACGTGGAATGGAAGATTAACCATAGTGAGCAAAAGAATCTTTGGGGGCCAGTCCCTGAAAAATTTCAGGATGAACTACTTCGGCTACGATTTCTAAAGAATCCACTAAGCGGGGACCAGGCCGATTAAAGTAGCTATTGCCATCAGCGGCATAGACCCGTTGGTTTTGAACAGCTTTCAGTTTCGACCAGGCAGGATGGGCTGTCAGGGTAGGCATTTCTTGGAGCGTACGCTCTAAAGAGAACCCACAAGGCATCACTAAAATTACTTCCGGAGCAAAATCGACCAGGGTATCCCAACGCATCCGGTGAGAAGGAGCCGAGGTGGTATCCATCGGAATCCCACCCGCCAGGCGCACCAATTCAGGATTCCATTGTCCGGCACTGTAGAGGGGCTCGATCCATTCCAAGAGGGCTACTTTCACAGGGGTTGCGGGCTGCACTGTTTCGACTACCTGCGCGACCCGTTGGCGCAAATGGGCAATCACGTCTATTGCTCGTTCTGGGCATCCTGCCGCCTGGGCTATAGCCTGAATACTTTCATACATCTCTTCTAGAGAAGTAGGTTCAGCCGAGAGGAGCTGGGGACGGGGATTCAGGGTGGCAACCACCCGTTCTACTAGAGAATAAGAAACCGCACACACATCACATAATTTTTGGGTCAGGACCAAATCGGGTTTAAGGGCTTTGAAGGTCTCGATATCCAGAGCGTACAGGCCATCAGCCTTCTCAAAACGAGCATTGACTTGAGTTTCAATGGACGCACTACTCGCGTTTACATCGATCGAACTAGAGGTAAGTCGGGGCTTTGTCTTGACTGAATCTGGATAGTCGCATTCATGGGTAACTCCGATGGTTTCAGCCTCTAGCTGTAAGACCGCCAGAATTTCAGTCAGGCTGGGGAGTAAAGAAATGATCCGCACAGAAAGAACCTATCCGGCTACGGCCTGTAATCCCTGTTGCAAAAAACTTAAAAGTAGGAAGGCCAAGATCGGAGAAAGATCAAGTCCGCCAATGGGGGGGATGACTTGACGGAAAAGATTGAGGTAAGGGTCCGTCAACTGAGCCAAGGTGGCCCAAGGTTGACCAGACCAGTCCTGGATGAACCAAGTGGCGAGAACCCGCACCGTGAGGATAACAATGTAAATTTGGAGAAAATTCATAAGGGTAATAACAATGGATTCCATCTGAGTTTGTTGCCTTCAGTTAAGATTCTTCTAACAGCATAATACTTTTGACTTTGTTCCCGCCCCTCATGGTTGGAAATTTTTCGTTCGGAATTCTTTCGCAGAGCAGGGCTAAAGATCAGTCTTGAATAAGGCTACCCTGCCCTTAGACCCGTGTAGCAGCGAATGTATCCGAATCCTTGCAAAGTCTGGAACTACGTTGTTTGCTTAGAGAATTTCGCGAGGAAAAGAGGGATCTTCTTCAATTTTCGTATGATTGCTGGTGCCGAATTTGTCCCTCGCTTGTTCAATTGCTTCATTGAGCTGGGCAATTTTGACATTAATACTCTGGCGAGCGTCGCTAATCACTTTATCCGCGCTCTGCTGTACTTCTTCCAACACCACTTGCGGATCGGAGGCAGAAGCATAATCTTTCTTTCTCGCTCTACGTATGCGTCTAGAAGTCTCAGTGCTGCGCGAGTCTGATTTTGGGGAAGGGGCAGTCAGCAAATACCCAACTAATCCCCCGGTCAGCCCTCCTAAAAGAGCACCAATAGCAAGGCCACTATAGAAACGGTCTTGGCTATCTGCCATGGATTCTCCCTCTTTACTAACTAACCTTACCCATTAATCTATAGGATAACCCCTCGTGGACTGGGATGATAAGTCCCTAAGAGGGCAGGTCCTTGCGCTCCGGTAACTCCTGGCAAATTTCCGGGTAATCCCGCTTGATAGAGGACAGCCAACAGGGCGAAAGCAATCGCTTCTTTAGCATCTGCATGAGGGACCAAGCTAACTTTTGCGGGATGCAGTAATTCCTGCAAACGGGTAAGCAGATACTGGTTGTGAACGCCCCCGCCTCCGAGGAGGACTTCTTCTGGCCTGTGGGGTAAAAAAGCACGATAGCTGTCCGCAACAGAACGAGCTGTCCATTCTGTGAGCGTCGCCAAGAGGTCTGCTCCGGAGAGTCCCCAGCCCAGGACTCTCTCTAGATAGGCTTTCCCAAAATATTCTCGTCCCGTGGACTTGGGTGGTTTGCGCTTGAGATAGGGGTCTTCTTGCAGTTTGGCTAAATACTCTGGCTGTACCAGCCCTTGGCTGGCCCAGATGCCACCTTGGTCATAGGTCTGTTTACCCTCGGTCAAATAGCTGACGACGCCATCGAGGAGCATATTCCCTGGCCCTGTATCAAAAGCGAGGACCGCATCGCGGTCTTGATAGGGGAGATAGGTCACATTGCCAATCCCTCCCAAATTTTGCACACAGACGACTTTATCCTTCTGGCTATAGAGCATGAAATCAATGATCGGCACCAAAGGCGCACCTTGACCTCCTAGGGCCATATCCGCTGCCCGAAAGTCGCTGACCGTAGGAATGCCCGTCTGCTGGGCAATGATAGTTCCTGAGCCTAGTTGCAGACTAAATCCCAGAGCCGGTTCTATGGGAGGTTGATGATGCACCGTCTGACCGTGAGAACCAATCAGCGCGATGTCCTCAGAGGAAAAACCTGTTTGTTGCGTAAGCATCAACGCGCTTTGGGCGAAAGCAATACCGATCGCTTGGTCAAGGGCCCCAAAAGCTTCAGGGGTGATCGCTTTACCTTCGGCAATCGCGAGGATTTCTTGTTTCAAAGTTTTGCTATAGGGTGTACATTGCTCCCCAAGCAGTTCGATGGAGAGATCATAGCCTTCGCCTTCCACTCGGACTAAGGCGGTGTCAATGCCATCACAGGAAGTACCACTCATCAGACCAATCACCAGCAGCTCTTTGGTATCTACAAGCACCTCAGCACTCCGTAAGCTTTTTTATAAGACCCACCCTGCGTAGGCAATAGGCCGTGAGCAGCAGCAGACTAGATCCCAGTTACTTAATACCAGAGAGAACAATTTTTCCAATAGTCTGGCCTGATTCAAGTTGGGCATGGGCCTTTGCTAAGTTCTCGGGCGTTAGAGGACCCAGCATTTCGGTGAGCGTCATCTTGATGATTCCCTGGTCAACCAAGTCTGCTACTCGGTCGAGTACATCGTGCTGAGACTGGATATCTTCAGTTCCATACATGGATTTGGTAAACATCAACTCCCAGGCAAAGGTAGCACTCTTGTTCTTGAGCAGATTCATATCTAGTGGGGCTCTGTTCTCAACAATGGAGCAGATTTTCCCCTGAGGCTTAATGACCTCTGCCATATTGGAAAAATGCAGGTCTGTGTCATTGAAGCAGAGAATATAATCCACTTCCTGGAGACCCAATGTTTTTAATGCACTGGAAAGTTGTTCGTGGTGATTGATGCAATGATCAGCCCCCAGATATTGGCACCAGGCGATGGACTCAGGTCTGGATGCTGTGGCAATCACCTGTAATCCGGCCACTTGTTTCGCTAACTGAATCGCGATGGAACCGACCCCGCCCGCTCCCCCAATGATGAGCACAGTCCTGCTCTGATTTTTGCTAGTTTTTTGCGGTTCCACGCCCAAGCGTTCAAAGAGAGCTTCCCAAGCAGTGATCGCAGTTAAGGGCAAGGCTGCTGCTTCTTCAAAGGAAAAACTAGTGGGCTTGCGACCGACTATGCGTTCATCCACCAACTGATATTCACTATTCGAGCCAGGTCGGCGAATACTCCCGGCATAGAAGACTTCATCGCCCACTTGGAATAAAGAGACGTCTTCCCCTATTTGTTCGACAACCCCGGCAGCGTCCCAGCCCAGAATGCGGGGTGAGTCCTGAATTTGTTTGACGGAGGACCGAACTTTGCAATCTACAGGGTTAACCGAAACCGCCTTAACGCGAACGAGTAAATCTTTGCCCGTGGGATTTGGTTTGTCCAGTTCAACTTCAGCGAAACAATCAGGAGCATCTGTGGGCAGATATTGATAGACACCAATGGCTTTCATCAGGATTCCTCCGAGAGACCCCGCGCTTCTTTAAGCCGAGGACATTGAGCGGGGTACTGCCCCGCTTAGGGATTCAACTTAGTTTCTCATCATCCCAGGATATGGGGTCTTCTGAGGGTTCTAGGTGGGTTGTGACATCTGTTCCTGGTAGCGCTAGGGTGATCCCCTGTTCGATGGCTTCGCAGACATCATGACCTTGCTGAACCGTCCAAGCTCCCGGAACCAATACATGAAATGATACAAAACGACGGGCACCCGCAACGCGCGTTCGTAGAGCGTGGAACTGGATCCCCTGAGTTTCATATTCGCTCATAATGAGCGCAATCGCCTTTTGTTCCTCGTCAGGGATCGCGGAATCGAGTAAACCAGACCCAGTTTCTCCGAGAAGTTTGAATCCAGTCCAAACAATGTTGGCCGCCACCAGTAGGGCAACAATCGGGTCAAGCACGAGCCAGCCCGTTACACTCACCAGCCCAATCCCCAGCACCACGCCCACCGATGTCCAGACATCTGTCAGCAAGTGATGGGCATCTGCCCGTAGGGTGATGGAGCGGAGCCGTTGGCTAGCCTGGAGCAAAATCCAGGCGACTCCACCATTGATTGCTGTTGCCAACAGCACTAACGCTAACCCCAATCCCGCCTGCTCAATCGGTTGGGGATGGGAAAGACGCTCCCCAGCGGCAATGGCAATGCTTCCAGCAGCTACCAAAATTAAGAGTCCTTCTAGGGCACTAGAAAAATACTCCGCTTTCGAATGGCCAAAGGTGTGCTTAGCGTCGGGCGGCTTGGCGGCATAGGACAAAGCCCAAAAGGCAGCGAACGCCGCCACCAAGTTCACAATCGACTCAAAGGCATCGGACAGCAAACCCACGGAACCCGTCAGCGCATAGGCTCCAAACTTCAGCCCAATAGTAAGTACGGCTGCACCCATAGATAGAGCAGCGTAGGAGCGGGCTGAAGGACTAGGCTTGACAGATAAGCTCATACTTTTATCATCATCTAGACATAACGTTATTGGACCAAAGCCATATTTATATTGACTAGGGTCGTTTCCAAGATGGTTTTAAACTATAACCGAAGGACAGAGGTGCTTGGGGTAAAACCATGAAGATTCTGGTAGTAGAAGACGATGAGTTCACTGCTGGAGCGCTCACTTCCATCCTGGATAAGCACCGCTACACCGTCGAAGTGGCCTCAGATGGTCAAGCCGCCTGGGGTCTGGTGCAAGCTTTTGGGTACGACCTGATCTTGCTGGATGTAATGTTACCGAAGCTCGATGGGATTAGTCTCTGTCAAAAAATGCGGACAGAGGGCTATCAAATGCCCATTCTATTGTTAACAGGACGAGACAGCAGCCACGATAAGGCGATTGGGTTAGATGCTGGTGCCGATGATTATGTAATCAAGCCCTTTAGTGAAGAGGAATTGATGGCCCGCATCCGGGCTTTGCTCCGTCGAGGGGGGCCGACCGCTCAACCTATTCTGGAATGGGGCGGTCTGCACCTGGATCCCAGTACCTGCGAGGTATTCTATGGAACTCAGCCTTTGTCTTTAACGCCTAAAGAGTACAGAATTTTAGAGCTTTTCCTGCGCAATCATCATCGCGTGTTCAACTGCGGCATGATTATCGAACATCTATGGTCCTATGAAGAAGCCCCCGGTGAAGATTCAGTCCGGACCCACATCAAGGGCCTACGCCATAAATTAAAAAAGGCTGGAGTGCCCACCGATCCGATTGAGACGGTCTACGGTATTGGCTATCGCTTGAAACCCTTAGAGTCTACAACTGCCGAAACGGATAAGGCCTCGCAACAAACGCTAGTGGCGGTGGCAGAGGTCTGGAACCGATTCCAAAAAAGGGTTTCTGAGCAGATAGCAGTGCTAGATCAAGCGGCAACCGCCCTCTCCCAAAAAGCGCTTGTGGAGGAACTGCAGCAACAAGCCATACGGGAAGCCCACACCTTAGCAGGGGCTTTAGGAACTTTTGGCTTTATGGAAGGCTCTCAGAAGGCACGAGAAATCGAACATCTCTTACGGGCAGAGCAGTCGCCAAAAGCTAGACATCTCCACCAATTGGTAAACACCCTACGGCAGGAAATTGGTCAGGGGACGGCAACCTCTCGTCCACCCGCCTAAATCGAAGCGTTCCTCCGTGTGTATCGGTGTTTAACGCCTACCGGAAAATACTCCGGATCTCCCGTGGCGGTGAGCATCACCTGAGGCTTCTGATATTCAGATGGAACATAGCTGGCAAACTCACTATTCAGCCTGAGCAACTGGGATTGTATGGACTCAGCAATAGCATGTTGTTTCTGTTCGCTGGCTTCAACGCTTGGTGCCAGTTCCACCACTACCCCTAGAAATCGGTTCTGGTCTGCATCTTCCTGGATTTGGAGCACGAACTTCCCAGTCACCCAATCTCGAATCAGAGGCTGCTCCAACCCAACCGTGACATTCTCTGGATAGATATTCGCTCCAAAATAGGAAACGGTGAAGTCGGACCGACCAAAAACATAGACAAAAGGCAAGGGATAGGATCTGCTTCCTGCCTGTAAGGCTTGCAAAGGGTTAAACCCCCATGACGCTAAGAACTGAAGCATAGATTCATAGGGGAGCAAGCCTCCCGTATCGGCAATGTGATAGCGCACTAAAGGAATTCCGTTGTCCCCAGAAAATAAGAGGGTGCCGCTCTGAGTTTCAAAGAAGCGGCTGAATGGGTCGTACTGAACCAGCGTCGGCAAGCGGGATTCGCCAAAGAGACTGCGGGCGGCCTCAGGATGGTTTGCTAAGAAACGACGGATAGTAATACTCAAAGGGGTTTCATTGCCTAAAACTCCCGCATCGGCAGTGCCATACAGGGAGGCGAAGTCATAGCAGGGATGCTCGGACCCCATGCGTTCCCCGACGAGCGTGCGCCATTCTTCACTGAAGACTTCTCCCGCTAAGACCAGCTTGATCGCATACTGCGACCAGTTGATTCCTTGGCTGATACCCCGATCCAGGGTGTCCTTGAGAAACGGTGGATAGCCGAGCAGCACTACTTGTTCAAAGGCAGGGCCTAGTTCCTGCACCACCCGAAAAATTTCCTGTTGGTTGTTGCCAGGGGTGACGGCGGTAATCGGATAGCCTTTGCTGGCCAGCCAGCGGCAGCAGTTGGTCGTAAACATTCCGCCTACCCAAGTCCCCAAGCTGAAGCAGATTACGGCCAAGGTGCGCCGGTTATCAGCCCCAAAGCTATCTCGAAATACCTGCTCAAACCGAGTAGCGATATGAAGTTCGTCGGTCAAAAAACGGGGCCAAAAAGTAGGATTGCCCGTAGAGCCTGAGGAGACCGCAATCATGTCACACTGGACCAGTTCACCGTTACGACAGAGGTCGGTGAGTGGGTGACGCAGTATATAGTTCTTCTTGGTGACCAAAGGCAGCTTCTGGAAGTCTTCAAAAGTCTGAATCGATGCGGGGTCTAAGCGGTGCTCTTTGAGAAAGGTCTGATAGGCCGGAACCGTGGTGGAAACAGAGTGAAAAAGATTGACCACAGAAGACTCGGCACTTGTTGCTCCAAGAGGAGAAAGTTGATCCTCCAGCGGTGTGGACAAAAAACTGGTTAGGGCGCTAAGGGCTTGAGTCTTCCGTTCTTCGAGCATATCTTTAGTCTCCTGCACAATATTCAGTTCTATTTTGAACGTTTACACAATTTGGCTGAGTTATAGCCATCATGTAAAAGTCGCCGGAGTGAAGGAAATGGAAGACCGACCGATTACCATCTTATTGGTTGAAGATAATCCCAGAGATGTCCGCCTCCTAAGGGAACTGCTGAAGGAGGTTTCTGATACTCAGTTCCTATTGACCTCCGTGGAACGGTTGGATCGGGCGCTGGCCTATTTAGCCAAAAAACAGGTGGATGTTATTCTATTAGACCTTTCTTTGCCAGATAGTCAGGGGTTGGAAACCTTTACCAAAATCCATGATCATGCCAGCGCAACGCCCATCGTCGTGCTGACAGGGCTAGACCATGAAACCCTAACCCATCAGGTGATGCAGGCAGGGGCACAGGACTATCTGGTGAAGGGTCAAGTGCATGGCGCTCTGTTGATGCGTTCTATGCGCTATGCCATCGAACGCAAACGGACGGAGGAAGACTTGCGCAGAGCTAAGGATGAATTGGAATTGAGAGTTGCAGAGCGCACCGCCGAGTTGATTAGTATCAATAGCCAGTTGCAGCTAGAACTAGAAGAGCGAAAGCAGATTGAAGAATCCCTGAGAATTTCACAAGCCCGTTTTGCAGGAATTCTCGAAATTGCAGACGATGCCATTATTTCCGTTGATACCCACCAGCGGATCACGCTGTTTAATCAAGGGGCCGAAAAGATTTTTGGCTATGCCACGCAAGAAGTTCTAGGTCAGCCCCTAGACTTGCTGCTGCCAGATCGGGTCACCAAAGCCCATCATCAGCATGTCGTTGACTTTACTCAGACTTCTGGAAAAGCCCGGAAAATGGGAGACCGACAGGAAATTTTTGGCCGTCGCAAGGACGGAGCTGAATTTCCGGCAGAAGCCTCGATTTCCAGGTTGAACGTAGGCGGGGAAGAGGTTTTTACGACAATTCTGCGAGACATCAGCGACCGCCAACAGGCGGAGAAAGCGTTGGAGCAGCTCAGTCGTCAGAATGAACTGATTTTGCATTCGGTGGGGGAAGGACTCTGTGGGGTGGACCTACGGGGAAAAACTAGCTTTATTAACCCAGTCGCCGCCAAGCTCTTAGGATATTCCGTTGAGGAGCTTCTTGGGCAGTCTATCGAAGTTCTGCTCCCCCTCCATAAAGCAGACGGAACGACCTATGCCCTGGAGGCATCTCCTCTTTATGCCGCTCTTCGGAAAGGCCTGGTTCATCAGGGCATGGATGAAATATTCCAGCGCAAAAATGGTTCGATCTTCCCGGTTGAATACATTTGCACACCGATCCGAGAACAGGGAGCAATTGTCGGAGTGGTCATTGCTTTTAAAGACATTACCGAACGCCAGATGGTGGAGCGGATGAAAGACGAGTTCGTTTCGGTAGTCAGTCACGAACTGCGAACTCCCCTGACTTCCATTCATGGGGCCCTTAGAATGCTGTCCAGTGGTTTGCTAGATAACCAACCAGCAAAAGGCAAACGCCTATTAGACATCGCTGTAGATAGTACGGACCGTTTGGTGCGTTTGACCAACGATATTTTGGATGTGCAGCGCATTGAGTCGGGCAAAGTAACGATGAAAAAAAAGGTATGCTACGTGGCGGACCTGATCACACAAGCCATCGATGTTATGCAAGCTATGGCCGATAAAGCAGGGGTTACCTTAGCCATGGGTTCTGTATCGGCGCGCCTATGGGTAGACTCGGACCGCATTATGCAAACTTTGACCAATTTACTCAGTAACGCGATTAAGTTTTCTCCGCCAGGGGCTAGGGTTTGGCTGAAGGCTCAAGAACAGGAAAAGTATGTTCTGTTTCAGGTCAAAGACCAAGGTCGGGGCATTCCGTCCGATAAACTCGAATCTATCTTTGAGCGCTTTCAGCAAGTCGATACTTCGGATGCACGCAATCATGAAGGCACGGGCTTAGGTTTGGCTATTTGTCGGAGTATTGTCCAGCAGCACGACGGTCAGATCTGGGTAGAAAGTGCCCTTGGTGAAGGCAGCACGTTCTTTTTCACCCTCCCCCTCTATCAGCCTGAGGCCCGCCATGAAGCGCATTCTGGTAATTGACAACGAGCCGTACATTCAAGAAGTGACTCAGATTAGCCTAGAAACGGTAGCCCGTTGGGAGGTCCTCACCGCTGGTTCGGGGAAAGAAGGGTTGGTAGTGGCGGAACGTGAACAGCCAGATGCCATTCTCCTGGATGTCATGATGCCCGATATGGATGGCCCAACCACCTTTCAGCAGCTCCAGAATAATCCTATGACCTGTCGGATCCCCGTAATTCTATTAACGGCTAAGGTGCAGGATTCCGACCGCCAACGCTACAAAGAAATGGGGATGACAGCCACCATCGCAAAACCTTTTGATCCGCTGCAACTCGCTAGCCAGATTACAGAAGCCTTGGGCTGGTGAGGGGAGAGGTTGGTTGTTCCTCACAAGTTCTTCAAATTGTTTGTTTACTCTCAAAGTAGAGTTCATCAGTTCTATACGGAGTTGGTGGCTCTTCCGTACTCCTAAGGAGGTAAATCCTCATGTCATTAACTCGTTGGCAACCATTTCATGAATTAGATAATCTACGGAATCAAATGAACCATTTGGTCGAGGAGGTTATGCGCGGTGAACGTGAAATCCCATTTTTCCCAAAAGGAGAGGTTACCTGGTCACCCGCTGTTGAACTGAAAGAAACAGAAACAGAAATTATTCTGAGGGCCCAAATTCCTGGAATTGATGCTAAGGACCTCAATGTCGAAGTTAGTGAAGAATCTGTTTCGATTACTGGTGAGCATCGAGAAGAGAAAAAAGTAGATGAAAAAGGGTTGTTCCGCTCTGAGTTTCGTTATGGGAGGTTCGAACGCCTAGTTCCACTGCCTAGCGGTGTTAAGAATGATCAGGTTAAGTCTGAATTCAAGAATGGTCTCTTGACTTTGACTATGCCAAAACTTCCAAAAGCTGATCGGAAAGTAGTGAAAGTCGATCTAGCAGAAGAAGCTCGGAAAATAGCGACTGAAACGCGTCAGTATCAAGAACATCTACAAGACACCATGACGAGCCGTTTGACGGAAGAACAGGGTACTTCCCAAGCGACTGAAATCCAGGGAGAAGCTAAAGGATTAGCCACAGAACAGCGTCAGCAAGAAGAGGGCTTAGAGAAGAATCTGCTGGAGCGTTCGGACGAAAATTTGGCTAGTACTTCTTCTTAGAATAACGATTCCCTGCCCTTAATTATTGAGGGCAGGGACTATTCATCTTATTAAGTTAAAAAATTCGAGGATTTACTATGCTGCCAAAGTATGACCCTATAAAAGTTAGATTTCCTTTGGGGAAATATCTTCAGCAATTATTGTTTGATGCAGGTTCTAAAATATGGGACCCTATAGAGTTTTGGTTTAGCTATAGAGTTGAACTATTAGAGCGTTGTTTTGCTCTGAATGCGAAGGAAAATGTTAGATAGCCTCTAAGGGGGCCTTTATGGAGACTATCAGAAAAATTACGCATGATCTGGCCATTGCCGGTCAAATTGGGCCAGAACAGTTGAAGCAGATTGCCCAAGAGGGCTTTAAATCTGTACTCAACCTGCAGACTCCAGATGAACTAGGCTTCCTGATCAATGAACAGCAACAGGTTGAAGATTTGGGCTTGTATTATGTTCATATGCCTATTGCTCTTGACGCTATTAACCACAATGACCTTACGACTCAAGTTCTCCAGCAAATGGCTGAACTGGCCAAACCCGCTTTGGTGCATTGCAGCAGTGACGTGCGGGCCGCCGCTATGGTCTTGATGTATATTGCTACGCGGCAGGGAGTGCCTTTAGATAAGGCTTTGCTCCAAGCAGAAAAACTAGGTTTATTTAAGAAGGTTAGTCACGTCTCATCTTAATGTTTTCTCCTCACAAGTTCCTCAAATTCCCCGTCTAACCTAGAACATAGAACTGGAGGCCGTTATGTTTCAAAAGATTTTGGTTGCTGTAGACAACTCCGGTGCGGGTGAGTATGTCTTTCGTAAGGCTTTGGAAGTAGCGAAGGCAACAGGGGCTAGTCTCATGCTTTTGCACGTTCTGTCCTCCGATGAAGAAGGTTATCCAGCGGTGCCTGGATATGACTTTGGGATGGGGGCACAGGATGACGTGATGAAGCTCTACTTGCAGCAATGGCATGGGTTCAGAGAGCAGGGGCTTGAACTGCTACGAGCACGTATTTATGAAGCGGTTGCAGCGGGTGTGACTGCGGAATCCCATCAAATGCCTGGGGATGCAGGTAAGGCTATTTGCGAAGAGGCCCGTGTTTGGGGTGCAGACTTAATTGTGATCGGTCGTCGAGGACGCTCTGGGCTCAGTGAATTTCTCTTAGGTAGTGCTAGCAACTATGTCCTGCACCATGCTCCTTGTTCAGTTTTAACGGTGCAGCCGCTTGTCAGTGTTCCTGATGAAGCTGTTCAAACAGAACAGATGATGTCTATTTGAGGTGGATAAGATGACTACGCGATTCCGAAATCGGGCTGAAGCAGGTCATTTGTTAGCCCAAAAACTTATAGCCTATGCCTATCGTCCAGATGTATTGGTACTTGGTCTTCCTCGGGGCGGAGTACCTGTTGCTTTTGAAGTCGCTAAAGCACTGCAGGTGCCGCTGGATATCTGGCTAGTTCGAAAATTGGGGGTGCCGACACAAAAAGAGCTTGCAATGGGGGCGATAGCAACGGGAGGAGTCCGTGTCCTTAATCAAGAAGTGGTGAATTGGTTGGGCATTTCGGATGAGGTGATTGATAAAGTCGCCGCCCAAGAACAACAGGAACTAGAGCGCCGCAACCAAGTGTATCGAGGAAACAGACCTGCTCCTGATGTGCGAAACCGTACGATCATTCTTGTGGATGATGGACTTGCCACAGGCTCAACCATGCATGCGGCTATTACTTCCCTACGGCAACAACAACCAGACCGTATCATAGTGGCGGTTCCCGTTGCTCCTCCCTCGGTTTATAAAGACTTCAAGCATGAAGCAGACGAGATTGTTTGTCTGCAAACTCCTGAGTTGTTTCATGCCATCGGTGTTTGGTATGTAGACTTTTCCCAAACCACCGATCAAGAAGTGCGAGACCTGCTAGAACAGCCTAGCCAAGGAGTTCCGTCTCCAGGGAGACCGATCGGTCGTTAAGAAGCAGCAATCTGACTAACCTCTGCGGGCGTTAAATAAGCTTGGAGGACTTGACCGTCTAGGAACCAGATAATACGACGACTCCGACGGGCTATATCTGGTTCATGAGTCACCATAACCACGGTCATCCCCCCCTCATTCAGCTCTGAAAAAATGTTCATAACCTCCTGAGAGGTGCGTGAATCTAAAGCTCCTGTCGGTTCATCAGCCAACAATAAAACGGGCCGATTGACGATAGCACGGGCAATAGCAACCCGTTGCTGTTGGCCCCCAGAGAGCTGATTGGGTTTGTTCTGTGCCCGATTTCCTAACCCCATATGTTCTAAAGCTTCCATCGCTTTTTGGTAGCGTTCTTTCCCGGAGACTCCTGCATAAATCATCGGAAGCATGACATTTTCAAGTGCCGTGAGCTGAGACAGCAGATGAAATTGCTGGAACACAAAACCAATTTTCAGATTGCGGATATGAGCTAACTCTTGATCTTCCAACTGGGCTACATCTACCCCATCTAGGGCATAGTGACCGGAAGTAGGCCGGTCCAGACAACCAATGATATTCATCGCCGTAGACTTACCGGACCCAGAAGGTCCCATGATCGCGCAGTATTCCCCACGTTCTATAGTTAAATTGACATCGGCAAGAGCCTTTACCTCCGTATCTCCAGAACCATAGAGCTTGGAAATATGTTCCAGGCGAATAATCGCAGGAGGTGCTTGAACCATTCCGACA
>CASBPW010000017.1 GCA_949127685.1 Candidatus Sivonenia alaskensis PMM_0068
CAACAAGCCTAATACTGTTAGCGACAGTAACAGTGCCAGCCAGCGCTGCACTCCCCGACTCTCTTTGTCAGAGTAGCTGATAAAAATGGGGAGAATACCTAGTGGATTAATCAGTGCAAATAGGCTTGCTGCAAATGTGCTCAGGAATCCTTTGTCCATGGTTTACACCGGCTAGTTTAAAAATGGAGCGTTGCTCCTTGCCTCTACTGTCGTTTTTTCAATTGAATGTAGGTTCCCCCTCGTCAATCTTTATACTGTAGCTTTGTGAGCTTCTATTAAGACACAAATCAAGGTTCGGTTTTCTTAGAGGTCGATCGCCCTGATCAAAACCCCAACAAAACTTAGTAAACCAATTAAAAGCAGCACGA
The DNA here is from genome assembly GCA_949127685.1 of Candidatus Sivonenia alaskensis PMM_0068. Classification (GTDB taxonomy): domain Bacteria; phylum Cyanobacteriota; class Cyanobacteriia; order Gloeobacterales; family PMM-0068; genus Sivonenia; species Sivonenia alaskensis. The sequence continues at coordinate 369 of CASBPW010000017.1, forward strand.
TGCCGACGATTTCAGCCGTGTTTGAGCTTTTGTAGATATAACGATCGCTCTGGAGGCACTTCAGCGTCTCGTGGTGTTCTTTTAAGGCAGCACCGATGCCAAACATCCCCACGCTAATGAAGGCTAATCCAACGATCGTAGAGAAGCGGAATGGGTCAATATGTTTGCCAAGGCGGGTAGCATCGATCGCTTTAACAATGGTGGGGATACCAAAACCAAAGCCAATCAGCGAGAGAGCCGTGCGGATCCATGCCATCAAAGTGCGATCAGCGGCGGCACGCGTGCGCTCTCGAGCCAGTTCGTTGGTGAGGTTATATGGCTCTTTTTCAGGGGATTCAGGGGATGGTTGCATATGATTTACTTAGTTTGGGAGTTTTCAGATTATTGTGTAAGCTGATGGAGACTGTAAATTAGTTTGAATCTTGATCGGTAAAGAAAGCAATTAACTCCCTTGAGGCATAGCTGATTCTTCTTGTTCGATAGCAAGACGAAAACCAAGTGCACTCAATATTGTACTGAGGCTTTTCAATTCAGGATTTCCCTTTTGAGAAAGCATTCGATATAAATTTTCTCGGTTTAATTGAGTCATGGATGCCAGATTAGTCATCCCTCCTACTTGTGCATCTGCAACGTCTCGCAGAGCAAGCAAGAAGACTTCATAGTCTTCATCTTCTAGCGCAGCGTTTAAATATTCCTGTGCATAGACTGGGTCAGCTAAGCTCTGTAGTAAATCTGCTTTATAACTTTTGCTTCTAGGCATCATTTCGACTCCCATAATCTTGCCAATAATCTTTTGCTTTTTCAATATCACGCTGTTGAGTACTCTTATCCCCACCCAATAAAAGAATCACTATCTCACTGTCCCATTGACCAAAATAAATCCGATATCCTGGGCCATGGTCCACCCTGAGCTCGGAAACTCCCCCGCCCACCGTTGAACAATCCCCAAAATTGCCTAGCCTGATTCGGTTAATTCGCACATCAATTTTGGCTTTTGTTTTCAAATTGCGCAGCCCGTTAAACCAACTTTTATAAGGAGTTTTGCCTTCTTCGGTTTGGTAAATGCGGACTTCTCGCTTTTGAGCTGCCATATTCTAAAATAGTAGCTTATAAACTACAAAACTATGAGCAACGAAATACCCACATCTGCAAAGAATTTTACGCTTTCGATGATGAAGAAAATAGGTCCAAGATGAATCCAGGCAGGACATTCTCCCCTGAGAGCGCAAGAGGAGCTTGTAAGACTTCAGGAGATCGGGCTTCCAGACAAATTCACCGAGGGGGCAAAACCCGCAACCAGTTTATGGGGAGACAAGCACTAGAAAGCAGGGGAGACGACCATGCACGCATATTCAGAACTCATATCTACGAACATATCGTTCGCTCCTCACCAAAAAGGCCTATGGCACCGATTCTAGAAACGCCTACAGTACAAAATCGGGAGAGCCTGCCAGGTTTTGAGGACGACCACGCAACCAGCGTCATTAGATGACGACTTGCATCTTGTATCGCCTCTTAACCCTTCTCCTACTCTCTTAACGAATTCTCAGGGAACAAGGCTTCAACCTTTTCCATAATCTTTTCGCGTGTGCAGGCGGCAAGCTCTCTCCGTGCCATCAAAATCAATGGAATTAATCTACCATGCGCACCCAAAACTATGTGGCCTACATTAGCATTGACTGGGCAGATCGTAAACACGATATTGCTCTCTATGACTGTGCATCGGGCACCTGGCAAGAATACATCATCAAAACTCGTCCTCAAGACCTTTTAGATTGGGTCAATCAACTCCGAGCACGCTATGGAGAAGGAAAAATTGCCGTCGCTATGGAGCAAAAAAGAGGCCCGTTACTCTATGCTCTGTGTCAATACGAGAATTTGGTTCTCTTTCCTATCAATCCTCGTACAGTAGCGAATTATCGAAAAGCCTTCCAGCCCTCTCGCGCTAAATCTGACCCCGTTGATGCCCGTCTCTTGGTCGAACTGATGCAAAAGCATCCAGAGAAGCTGGTTTGCTGGGTTCATGACTGTCCTCAAACTCGTGCCCTTAGACAATGGGTCGAATCGCGGCGAATGCTTGTGGGTGAAAAAGTCAGACTCACCAATCGCAACACCGCTGCTCTAAAGACTTACTTTCCTCAAGCTCTGGATTGGTTTGAGGATAAAGATACGCTGGTCTTTTGCTCATTCATCGAACAGTTCCCATCCGTGAACGACGCTCAAGCGGCGACTCCTGAGGCATTAACCCAATTCTTTCGCTCCCACCAGGCCGGACGCAAAAGTGCGATCACCCGACGCATTCAACAAATCCAAGAGGCAGGGCCTCCCTTAACCTGCGATGAGGCAATTGTGGTTCCTGCCCAAGCGCTAACTTATGCCTTAATTGCCCTCCTGAAGGTTGTTCTTAATCAACTGGCTCAATTCAATGACAAGATTGCAACACTGTTTGAAAGCCTTCCCGATGCACAACTGTTCTCCAGTTTGCCAGGAGCAGGTGCTCATCTTGCCCCCCGCCTTCTCGTGGCGTTTGGTGGAGAACGAGGCCGTTTCTCTTCAGCTCAAGCCTTTATGAGTTATATCGGTATTGCACCTGTTAAGGAAGAAAGTGGTAAGAAATGCTGGGTTCATTGGCGATGGTCTTGTCCCACTTTTCTCAGGCAAACTTTTGTTGAATGGGTGAACCAGTCCAGGCGGTTCTCCCCTTGGGCACAA
>CASBPW010000018.1 GCA_949127685.1 Candidatus Sivonenia alaskensis PMM_0068
GCAGGGGTTGTGAAGGGCTGTGCAGCCCGTGAAACTACTTGGATTTCTGAGGATATCGAGCGCGTTTATCTAGACCTCTATAACCGAGGTTTCGGACATAGTATCGAAGCTTGGGAAGGGGATGAGTTGGCTGGAGGACTGTATGGAGTGGCTTTAGGAGGCGCTTTTTTTGGTGAATCTATGTTTCATCGGGCTACCGATGCTTCCAAAATCGTTCTCTGCCACACTATCAGCCACTTAAAAAAGCAAGGCTTTGTTTTATTCGATATCCAGTATGTAAATCCCTTTTTGGAACAGTTCCATCCCGTAGAAATTCCCTTGGAAGAATATTTAGAACGGTTGGCAGAAGCTTTGACGTTAAGAGTAACGTTTTAGTAAGGCGAGTGTTTCCAATAAAAGTCTCTCAAAGCGTTATCTGAGGCTTAGTTTGGGCTAATTTCCTATCCCCTGACATAGTGACAGGGACAGGATTACAGGTCTCCGTAAGGATTTTTAACCTACGAAACAGGGACCTTACGGTACCTTCATTAATGCGTGTCTAAAGAAAATTGGAAGAGTTCCAAAACACAGCTTAGGAGGTTGCATGGGCGTCCAGCTTGCACAGATGCTACGTGAGGGCACTAAGAAGTCTCACACAATGGCAGAAAACACCGGTTTTGTTGCCTGTTTTCTAAAAGGGACTGTTGAGAAAAACTCCTACCGGAAGTTGGTGTCCAGCCTGTACTTTGTCTACAGCGCTATGGAAGAAGCGATAGAAGAGCATCGAAATCACTCTCTTGTGGGCAAGTTTTACTATCCGCAACTATTTCGCAAGTCCTCTCTGGAAAGGGATCTTAGCTATTATTTTGGTCCTAACTGGCGCAATGAAATCGAGATGTCTCCGGCGGCGACTGCCTATGTCGATAGGATTCGTCGGTTATCCCAACAAAACCCAACGATGCTGATAGCCCATTTCTATACCCGCTATCTTGGGGACCTCTCTGGAGGCCAAATCCTGAAGAATATTGCGGTTAAGGCTATGGGTTTGAATGATGGCCAAGGGGTAGCTTTCTACGCCTTCGATGCTATTCCTGATGAAAAGGTCTTCAAAAATGAATACCGAGAGACCATGAATCAACTCCCTATCGATCAGGCTACAGCTCAAGCGATTGTGGACGAAGCGAATGATGCATTTCGTAAAAATATGGACCTTTTCAAGGAATTGGAAGGCAATCTAATTTTGGCGATTGGCAAGCTTCTCTTCAATTCCCTGGTTGGTCGTCAGAGCAAAGCAGCCCAGGGGCAACCTATATCTGCTGAGTAATGGCTGCTCAGAATAAGGAAAAGTCATTTCTTAAACTTTTTCCCTCGTCATGGACTGCAAACGTACACGATGCGTAGGCTGGATGATCACTGCGGAGGAAAATTATATTTTCCTTGGGCGTGGAGACCTTAGCTGATTCACCGGTGAGTAACCATATAGGATCGACTCTATAGACTTCGTAAATACGCGTGAGAAATTCTGAATCAGGTGGTTTTTTCTCTCTCTCATACTGCATCAGAGTATTTTCAGGAATGCCAAGGGAACTAGCAAACTTAGTTTGAGAGAAGGGAAAACGCACTTGAGAGATGCGAGCACCAACCCCAAAAGGCATGGTTTGTTTGGATGGAGAAGAATTTTTCATCGTGCTCTGGTAACCTTGTTCATAAAACTGATGATGCCTTGGGTAAACCTAACTTGCAGTGCTCTGTTATACATTTCTTATTAAAGAGAAACACATTTCTTTTCCAGTCTTTCTAGATCTTGCCAAAACGATCGTGTTCTTCAGGGAAAACGCCTCTAAAAACTAAAAGCCTTGCCCAGCAAGGCTTTTAGTTTTTTGTTCCAAAATTCAACAATGTGCAGAACCTGTGTCCAGCAAGTGTTTTAAAAATAAGACACGTTTATCCTGGGGGTGGAACCAGTGATGAGCCATACCCAAAGTAGGCAAATAGCAGTTAACAAAGTAGCACTTAATGTTAATCTTTCAACATGCAGAAAGATGCAATCGGTTTGCTCATTGATCTCGCACGCAAGGGAGAAATAGACCCTTGGGATTTGGACGTAGTCCATCTAACCGACCGCTTCTTAGAATCTTTGGGGGACATCCAAGACCTGGGACGTTCCGGGCAGGCTATTTTCTATGCTTCCGTTTTGGTGCGGATGAAAGCAGAAGCTTTGGCAGAACAGGCTACACTTCCTTGGGATGCGCCCCAAGCAGTAGAACAGCAAGAAGAACTCGATACTGCGCACTGGGTCCAACTCCCGATTCATTTGGAAAGAAGTATCCGTCGTCGTCCTTCGGTCCCAGCTTACGTGCAGCGCCCCTTGACCTTAATGGATCTCATTTTCCAACTCAAGGAAATGGAAACCTTAGAACGCCAAGTCGTGCGGACGCAAGCGACGCAACGCCGCCAATCGGTTACGGTCAGGACCCTGGAAGAAGTAGAAGAGCTAGCCCACCATGAAGACCTGGAAGAATTGATTGCCTGGATGCATGAGCGACTACTGGAAAGGCAAATGCAGCAAGAATCGCTCAAGTTTCCGCAACTCCTGGGCTCGGAAGAAGACCACGTTGGTGGATTTCTTGCCCTGTTATTTCTTTCTAGCCGGGGCTTGGTAGAACTGAATCAGGAAATATTTTACGAAGACATTGACGTAGAGCTGATTCACCTGTTAGCTGAGAATTAGGTGAACTTACAGGTAAATATGGGCAAAGTTTACGAGTATGAACCTGGACATTGGCGCATTGAAAACTCTAAAACAGGCTCACAGGCTGAGTTTTTGCCTATACGTGGGGGCATCTGCACTGGGTTTAAAGCCTTAGACCAGGAAATTTTTTATCTCGATGAAGCTACTCTAAAAGACCCGAAAGCCAATATCCGAGGAGGAAATCCAATCCTCTTTCCCATCTGTGGCAACCTCCAAGCAGACCGTTACCAAGTGGGAGAGACTACCTATACCCTTTCCCGGCATGGATTTGCGCGGAGTAAAGCTTGGTCCGTTGTCGACATCGATGAAGGAGAGTCTCCATCCATTACCCTGGAACTCAAAGCAGACGCAGAGACACTGGCAAGCTATCCTTTTCAGTTTCGCTTGGCGTTCACCTATCGCCTCGCAGGCAATCAGCTACAGATTCTCCAACGCTATGAGAACCACGGAGAAAAGCCGATGCCCTTCAGCGCAGGGTTTCACCCCTACTTTGCCGTCAAAGACAAAAACAGCCTTGAGATCATGATTCCTGCTCAAACCTATCGGGATCACGTGACGGGAGCCACGGGAAATTTTAGTGAAGGGCAGTTTTCTTTCGCAGAGCCGGTCATTGATTGGATTTTTACGGATGTTCACGAGCAAGCAGCCTATTTGGTCAGACCGAAAGTCGGCATCGTGATCAGTTTGACCTATGACCCTGTATTTAAATATTTGGTTTTCTGGACCTTGAAAGATAAGGGATTCTGTTGCTTAGAACCGTGGATGGGACCACGTAATAGCCTAAATACAGGAGACGGAGTACAGGTACTTGCGCCTGCTACCAGTCTGGAAACTCAATTTTCGATAGGAGTTCAAGCATTGAACAGATAGGGTTAGACACATAAAAAAGGCGTGTAAACTCACCTTTATCCTCGGAGAGAGGATGTAAACATCCAGGGAGTCTGTGATGGCAAAAAAATACAAGTTCTGTATCTACATTGGGAGATTTCAGCCTTTTCATTTAGGTCATTTAGAAACGGTCAAACTTGCTCTTGAAAAAGCGGAGCAGCTCATTATTATTCTAGGCAGCCATATGGTTGCCCCTAATATCAAGAATCCATGGAGTTCTCAAGAACGAGAACAACAGATTCGTTCTGCCCTTGCAGACCACATAGAGCAGATTCATTTTCTACCGATTCGAGATAGGCTCTACAGTGATAATCTATGGCTTACAGAAGTACAGCAAAAAGTTCTATCCATCACGGAAGGAAGTAAATCAGTTGCCGTGATTGGACATCGTAAAGATTCCTCTTCTTATTATTTAGATATGTTCCCCCAATGGGACTATATCGAAACGGGCAACTATTACGGATTCAACTCGACGGAGATTCGTAAAGAGTATTTTGAGGATCAAGAATCTACAGAATACACATCGAAAGTCCTCCCAACAATATCCAAAGCGCTCTTAGATTTTCGGGCAAAAGAGCGCTATCGGGAACTCTGTGACGAGTATGTCTTCATCCAGGAATATCAAAAGGCATGGTCTAAAGCGCCCTACCCTCCTATCTTTGTGACCACAGATGCCGTTGTTGTGCAATCTGGTCATGTGCTGGTTGTGCGACGCAAAGCTAGCCCTGGTTGCGGTCTGATTGCCCTCCCCGGTGGTTTTCTAGATCAAAATGAAACCTTGATTGATGGAATGCTTCGCGAACTCAAGGAAGAAACCAGACTTAAAGTGCCTCTACCTGTTTTACGGGGCTCTATTGTAGATAGTCATGTCTTTGATAATCCGGGTCGTTCTCTCAGGGGTAGAACGATTACCCATGCTTATTTCATTCAGCTCAAGGCAGGAGAATTACCTTCTGTCAAAGGCAATGATGATGCGGAAAAAGCTTGGTGGATGTCTCTGGGTGATTTATATGCTCATGAAGACAAAATCTACGAAGACCACTTTCAAATCATTCAACATTTTGTGAGCAAAGTTTAGGGGCTACATTATTCACCCTACGGACGGCGCAAATGGTGTCCTTGGGCTAGAGGCTCTGCCAAATGTACGGGCATGGAGCTGCGATTATTTGTAACCAAAATAAAGCGAAGATTTGGGGATCACCACCGTGTAGGATATTGCCCATTAGTCTCTATTCCTTACTTTTGTTTATCTTCAGGTAGATAAGGAATTAAGCCCTTGCGGAAAGCTTCTTCTTGGAATTGACGCGGGGCATTACGGACATCCACAATGAAGCCATTAATGGAGACCATCCAGGCTAGGGGATTTTCGTCTATTCTACTAGGGACACTCCACTTTGGGTCCATTTGGTACATGTCCATCGCGTCTCGCACCTGTTTGGACTTAGCAGATCCTGTACTCTGGCTTACCCCAAACTGCTTGTAAATTTCACTCGCACTCATGTGGGGTGTTTGGCTGGGGTCAAACAGGAAATTCACCATGCCAAGTGCATGGACAATAGCGCAGGTTTGACGTGCATTTCCTTTGGAACTCGTTCTGCACTTTCTTGGCTCATCTAATTCTCCTAGTAACAGTTGCTGCTCCTGTGAACTACTTTAGTAAATTTTCAGGACTCTGATTAAATGTTGTAAAGATGACAGACTCCCCTCTGAATCCTACTGTAGGCTCAATGGAGTTTTTGTCATATAAAAATTGTGTGGGGACTCAGAATTTATGCTGAAATTCAACTCTTTGCTCCCAACACTTGTATCAGGGATTACGCTTAGCGCTACATTTTTAGCAGGTGTTTTACCTGCATCCGCTGTAACGCTGAATTACGAGGTAAACGGACTGTTTGGCGATGGCGCTACACTCTCTGGAAAGTTCTGGGCAGATTCTATAATGCAAAGCATTACAAATTACAGTATTACAACTTCTCCAAGCGGGAATCTTGGGGCTACCTATGCGTCAGGGACTCCCGGTAATTCTTATTCCTTCGCTTGGAAATCAGAGTCCTCAGGAGGCTAAGACTCTGTTGTTGTCCCAACTGACTAAAGCAAAGCAAAAGTTATCTGCTGACTATATGGCTGAGCGAACTGAACAGCAACTTACACTACTCAAAAACAGGAACAAGTGGTGCATAGGAGCTCTGGTGTCAGGGATTTTGTTTATCTATATTTGGTGGCTAACTAAATGAGCATGGGTTTCCGAATGATAATTCCTTACGGAACTGTCAAGCTGGCTGGCTTGGCAATAGGAGTGGACCAACAACCTTGATCTATCTTCTGTCGGCTCACGGGGAATTTACTGCCTGCTATCCCTGTTCACGGAATGAGGCAGAAGCCCCCTCCTCGCTCTCATGCCGTTGCAGTAGTAGACTATGAGAGTCATTTGTCCACAAAGGCTATGTTAGATTTCCTAAAAGTCGCTCAACAGATGCGGGGC
>CASBPW010000019.1 GCA_949127685.1 Candidatus Sivonenia alaskensis PMM_0068
CACCAGGACTACATCGCCAGGGTCAATGTACGCCAGAGCCAAATGGGTCAAGCCTTCCTTGGAACCTAAGAGGGGCAAGGCCTCTTTTTCTGGGTCCAAGTCTACTTGATAACGCCGCTTGTACCACTCCGCAATCGTTTTTCGGAAGCTAGGAGTGCCTTCAAAAGGAGGATATCGGTGGTTGGCCGGGTCTTTCATCGCCGCTATCCCAGCATCGACAATCGCTTTCGGGACAGGACCATCCGGATTGCCCATACCCAAATCAATCAAGTCAATGCCCTGCTCGCGTGCCTGAGCTTTGAGTTCGTCAAGGCGGGCAAAGACGTAGGGAGGGAGTTTTTGTAAGCGGTGGGCTGGGGTCAGAAATTCCATGCCAGTAGATAGAAACAATGGGTCAGTTTTTGGGCGGGAGCAAAGCTGATAGATCTTAACAAAGCCTGGGAACTAGCGATAGGGAAATCGGGATCAGATTCCAGGTCTATTAGAGGGAGAAAGATCGATCCCCTCCTTTGCAAAGGTTGCTTGCACCCGACGACGCAATTCCCGTAGTACCACCCATTGCTTACCAGGAGCCGTTTTACACAAGCTCCTGACAATCATGGAATTTTCAGCGAAGCTTTCCACTCCTAGAACATGGAGCTCTTCAAACATGAGCTCTTTCCAAGGATCTTCCTGTCTCATTGTTTCACCAATGCTTTGCAATAGTTGAGTCACATGTTCCAAATCACTATTTTGAGCTATGGGAATATCCAAAACCACACGAGACCACCCTTCTGTTTGGACAGTAACTATATTGATTTGGCCATTGGGAATAATGTGGACATTGCCGTCTAAAGAACGTAGGACAGTAGTCCGCCAATTCATCTTTTCTACAGTTCCAGAAAAACTATTAATAGTAACCACATCACCAACATCAAACTGATTTTCTACAAGAATAAAAGATCCCGTAATCAGATCTTTAACAAGATTTTGAGTACCCAGTGTAATGACAATACCTACTATTCCAGCACCAGCCACTAAAGGACCAATATCGACCTTGAAAATACTTAAGACTGAGATTAGTGCCAAAACAAAAACAACAGCTCTGACAAGGCTATTTAAGACAGAGGCTAAAGTATCGGTCCGATTCTTAAAGTTATTACTACTGATACGAATGAAATTCGGCTTCATGACTTGAGCTTGCTGAAGGAGCACTTCCTTAGCTTTTCGTATACTAAAGTCAGACAGCCAGACTAAAAGAATGCTAAAGAAAAAAATAGCCAGTAACTTTACACCACTTTCTATGAATATAGAAACAGTATCTTCAGAAGTAATAGCCATCTTAAGGAATCTAAGCATGCGGTCGAGTTTTATCTCAGTTTATAGCATTTTATAGAGACCAAGAGTTGAGTCTTGAGATAACAGAATACTCAAAATCAACTAGTGGAGAGGATATCGGTACCTTACCAACTCATTTTTTCGCGATAGGAATTGGCAGAAAATCAATACATCACGGGATAATGTCCCTGAACCTTGATGGAGGGGCTAAAGCTTTACGTAGTTGCAACCGATTGCCCTTTACGGTTTATCAGCAGACCCCCCTCACCTTGGGCACGAGACCATACTGCACTGGTTGGCACACCATGTTGACCTGACTTTTGTGTGGGCCGTCGATAACCCCCTTAAGCCCAGGCAGACGAGTCTAGAGCACCGAGCGGCGATGCTTCAAAAAATTCTGCCTCCCTCCGATACCATCCGCTACCGTCCAGATTTGAGTCGCCCCTACACGCTTGAGTCCGTGGAGCTCGTTGAGCACGAATATCCGCAAGCCCCCCTATGGCTCGTGATTGGCGCTGACCTTCTATCCCAAGTCGATCACTGGCACCAAGCCTCTGTGCTCGCCCAAAAAGTAGAATTGCTGGTCTTTCCTCGTCCCCATACGCCACTGGTTCCCCCTCAGGGAAACTTTCGTTGGCATCTGGCTTCTTGCATACCCCCCGCAGTTTCCTCGTCTCAGATTCGCCAGGAACTAAGGAACCGAGCCCCTGGACAAGAAATCAAAACAGCCAATATCCCTAGCGCCGTTCAGGAATATATCACGGCCCATCAGCTCTATCTAGGAAGGCTTTCGGTTGCGCCGGATTAACTCTCCTTGCGTCTTGCGTCGCGCTCGTCTACGTTCACGGATAGCTCGTGAGGGCGAATATACGGGAATAGCTCCAGCAACAGGAGCGTAGACTGGAGCCATAGGGGCTTGCTGTTCTTTCGTTTCCTGCTGTTTCTTGAAGCGCTCTGCGGCCTCTAATAGGGGAGCAGCGCAGACTTCTCTAACCGCACGCACCAGTAAACCAGCGGTGAGCAAGGTCGCCACCAAACCACTTCCGCCATAACTCACGAGCGGTAAGGGCATCCCTGTAGGAGGAATCGCTCCCACTACTACCGCGATATGAATAGCAGACTGAATAACCATCATCAACGTAGCGCCTGCGGCCACTATCCGGACTCGTTTGGGTGCGGAGAGTTGCAAAACGAATCGGAGTCCTGACCAGAGGAACAACAATAGGAAACACAAGAAAGCCAAACAACCGATCAAACCGAATTCTTCGGCAAATACAGCAAAGATAAAATCTGAGTACGGATAGGGTAGAAAATTAGCTTTTTGTTGCGAGAGGCCAAACCCCGTCCCCCACCAGCCGCCAGAGCCAACGGCCAGCAAGCTCTGAACCAACTGATACCCCCCCGTTTGAGCTTGGGCAAACGGGTCTGAAAAAGCCTCAAAGCGACTTAATTGGTACGTCGTAGTGCTGATTTTATAGACCGCCAAAGCAGTTCCCGCCCCAAGTCCCGTAAGGAGCAGACTCAAGGGAAGCCCCCCCAGGAAAGCCATTAACCACAGGACAACGGACAACAGAACCGCCATACTGAGGTTGGGCTGAACCAGTACAGCCCCGATCATCGCCAGGGTTGTGACCGCCCAGAGCAGTCGGTTAGATAGATCTAGCTTCGGCCATCTTTCTAAGAGCAAAGCGGTATGAATGACCAAGGCCGGTTTCGCAAATTCTGAAGGCTGGATAGAAATCGGTCCAAGGTACAACCAGCGAGAAGCTCCATTCAGCTCTATGCCAATGAAACGGGTTGCAACGACTAAGGCCAAGACCGAAAAGAAAAACAGAGGGCTCCAACGAAACCAGAAGGAAAGGGGAACTCTACAAGTAAAAAAGAAAACCCCCAGGCCAAGCACAATACCCAAGAGCTGACGAAAAACAAAATAAAGCGGGTTCCCATAAGCCATGGTGCCGAGGGGAACGGAAGAAGTAAAGAGGAGTACTAAACCAAACGCAAGCCAGAGATAGACCAAAAGAGCAATGAACCTAGCTTCCCCTGCCCAATCCTTGGCAGAGGCGACGGAAATGTTCTCCCCGTTCTTCGAAGTTTTGGTATTGGTCGTAGCTTGCACAGGCAGGAGAAAGTAGGACAACAGAACAGGAAGTCTTTTGGGCAAGAGCAAGAGCAAGAGCAAGAGGCACTGCCGCCGTTAAGTCTTCGCAGGATTGCACGTTAGTATATCCAATCCCATGCAAAAAATCGCTAAATAAAGGGGCAGCTTCACCAAATAACACTACAGCCAGTGTTTTGTACTGAATTTTGGCAAGCCAAGCCGAGGGATCACCCGCCTTCGATTGCCCACCGGCTAAGAGAATGACCGGTTTATCCATCGCCTCTAGGGCCACGAGGGCCGCATCGTAGTTCGTCGCTTTGCTGTCATTGATAAAGGTGACCCCCTCTACCTGGGCTACAGTCTCTAGGCGATGGGGAACTCCCTTGAAATTCCGAATTGCTGTCCTGATCACCGCAGGATCGATCCCCTTTGCTTGAGCCGCCGCTACCGCCATGAGGACGTTCTGTAGATTGTGATGGCCAGGTAGTTGAATTTCTGATACCGGCAGTATTGGTTTTCCTTGGACCTGTATCCAGCCGTCCCGCACGCCTACCGGCGCTTCAGGATCATGAATACTGGTCACGAGGGCCTTTGGCCAGCGGGACTGCAAACTACAAACATAGGGATCATCTCCATTCAGCACGACCTGTTTAGCTCGGTCTGACAATCCTTCTTTAATTTGGCTGTAGCGCTCCAGAGTTCCATGCCGATTTAAATGATCCGGGGTAAAGGTAGTCCAGATCGATAGATCAGGCTCGATCGTGGGGGCTGCTTCAATTTGAAAACTGCTGAGTTCAGCGACGATCAAGTCTGGTGTGCCTTCCCAAAAGATTTCCGTAGCGGGTCTACCGATGTTGCCCACGGCAGGAGCCTGTAGTCCTGCTTCCTTGAATATGGCGGACAACAAACTCGTGGTCGTTGTCTTGCCATTTGTGCCGGTTACACAGACCCAAGGACAGCGGGGCAAAATCCGCCAGGCAAATTCCACATCCCCATAAACCTCGATCCCTTGTTCACGGGCCTTAACCAAACCAGGATGATCCCAAGGAACCCCTGGGCTGACCACCACAAGGTCTAAGGGTCCTATAGGATTGAACTCTTGCCCTAAATTAACCGTCACCGCGCTGTCTAAAGCTTGAATAGCAGACCGCAGGCAGGAAGAATCATTTCCATCCCACAAACTAACTGACCATCCCTTCGCTAGCAGCACCTTTGCTGCGGAGAACCCAGATTTTCCTAGCCCGACTACCGCTGCTTTTTGCATGGCCCCAAAAAATGCTTCTCCATAGACTAATGCCTGTTGGTACCTTACGGAAGAGGGGTGAAGTCCTTGTGCCTTTAAGATGTCCCAGTATGGACGGTTTTTATCCAGACTAATTTTTTGGGTTTCACCACCATCTTGAGCAGGGTCACCACCATGACAGGTAGCCAGTGTAAGAAATATATCCCTCCCAGCAACGAACGGCTGATGGCTTTAGCAAGAGGCGTCTTTTCATAGCGGATTTGGCCCAGCGTCATTCCTAACGTGGGGATCAGCAAGCCCGGGATCACCAATGCTGTCAGCCGAGGTCCATGTCCCAAGAGGATCCCCAGTAGCAAGTCTGGAAGAGCCGCCAGGGGTAAAAGGTATTGAATCATAACGAAGTAGGAGAGCTGATCCCAGGTTTTAGACCAGCCCATAGCATTGCCCAATAGCGGTCGATAGTAATCCAAGTAGCGTTGAGCTCCCCCTTCCGCCCAACGGCTTCTCTGTCGCCAGAGTCCCTTCCACGTCGTCACCCCTTCTTCATAAACAGGCGGGGAGTCAACAAAGGCAATATCCCAGCCTGCCATATGCAATCTCAGCGTTTGGTCTAAGTCATCCGTGATCGTTTCTTCATTCCAGTTGCCAATCGCTTCCAAAGCTGTTCGACGGACAATTTGACCATTGCCCCTAAGTTCAGCTGCTCCTCCCACTGCCAAGCGTGCGGACTGAAAATAGGCATCCAGCATCATTTCCACCGCCTGTCCCTGGGTCCAAAAATTTTCCGAAGCATTACTAATCGCCTTACGGACCTGGAGGGCACCCACGGTAGGCTCTTTAAAAGCAGGAATCGTTTGACGAAAAAAGGGCGGGTCTATCTGTGCATCGGCATCAAAAACGGCAATCAATTCTCCATGGGTCTGGGGAAGGATTTCATTCAAGGCCGCTGATTTTCCAGGTTTACTCCCTAGTTCCCGCAGGTGAACGTGGAGCTGCGGATATTGCTTTTGGTAGGCCTGTAAAATTTCTAACGTACGGTCTGTACCCCGGTCGTCAATGACCCAGACTTCATAATCGGGATAATCCAAAGTACAAAGGTTTTCGACCAGTCGCCCGATCACTTGTTCTTCATTCTTAGCGGGAACCAGAATAGAAAGCTTGGGCCACGGATTGGAGGTCTCGACGCTACGGTTGGGCGCAGGGATGAGGATCAGTTTCAGGATATAACCCAACAGGATGATTCCTAATCCCAGCGCAACCCAGAAACCCTGCTCAAAAACATGAAGCAAGACGAGACAAGCCATTAACCCTAACAGTGCAATCACCATGCGCTTCTGACGAGAGCCCTGGGCTAATTGCTCAAAATCTGGAGTTCGTGGTGGAATCGCTGAAAGAGGAGGAGGGAATACCATGAAAGTACGCTACCACGACCACCAACGAAGACCCTAAGCGGGCATGTCATCCCAAAGCCTAGCAAGTTTCTTGCGCCATTGTTCGAGGACCAAAGCTCTCTGTTCCCCAGAAGCTTCTAGAGAACCCATCACCCCTTCTTCATAGAATCGATTGAGCGCTTGTATAGCGTCATCCAGCGTTTTATTCTGATTCTTCAGTACTTGGACAATCTGTTCCATTCGGGTTTGAATTAATCCTTCAAAACACAAGTGGTACAACTCTTCTTTACACTCCTTGAGCTGAACCATGGCAGCAGAAAAATCTTCAGCCGTCAGGGTAGAAAAATGATGTTGAAACACCGCCCATAAAGCCTGTTCTTGAAAAGCGAATCGGACGGCCCCCGTCCAATCAAAGTTTGCTTCGAGCAGCTGCACCATAAGGGGTAAAGCGTCTAACTGTGGAACAACAGGGAGGAGAATGCGCACCCAGTCCTGAGGCTCATTGAGCAGGACCAAGAAGCGTAGGCCTTCAGAGTCAACCTGCCATTGGTGTGCTTGAACTTGTTTAACCTGGCCTAACCTGGCAAGTAGCACTGTCATCTGTTCTAGCTTCATAAAAACCCTAAGCCTCTCAAGCCAGAGCTGGCCTCTCGTATTTTATGGTAGGCATTATCCAACTGATATTTTATAATTTTCTGAATTCTTGATAACTTTTAAAGTTTTGGACATTTTAAACGTTCTATATGTATAGAAATCTAACATTTTATATTCTTCTCACTTTGTTAAAGACTGAACTCTTTTTATCTGCGGCTGATTAAAATCCGCCGCCTCCAGACGATTGATATAGCTCGTCTGAGAATATCCAGGATCCAATCCAAGCGCTTTAGAATAGGCTTTTCGCGCCTCTTTCTTTTGTCCTAAAGCATCATAACCAATCGCCTGAGCAATCAGGGGATGGGGGTTTCGAGGTTCAAAGCGATGAGCTTGCTCCTGAGACGCTACCGCTTCTTGATAGCGTCCTTGACGGTCTAAACTAAGCCCTAGATTGAAATAAGCCGTACCATTTTTGGGATCTAAGTCCAATACTTTACGGGTACTGACTTCCGCCCTTTTTGGGTCTTCCAGAAAAAGGTACACCACTCCCAGAGCATTATGAGCTTCCAGATTATTCTTATCAAGCAAAACAGCTCTCTGCAAGGAGGTAGCTCCGCCTCGATGGTTTCCACTACGATGTTCGGCCCAGCCTCGTAAGACCCAACCAGGAGCATACTCATTTTGCAGATCCGTCGCTTTTTCCTGGGCTTTAGCCGCTTCTGTCCACTGATTCTGTTTACCTAGGGCGACGCCTAATCCACGCCATGCTGCCCCCATTTGGGGATTATGCTGTACCGCCTTTCGAAAGTTCGTTACGGCTTGAGCAGAGCGTTTTTTGGATAATGCCTGGCTCCCTTGCTGAAAATACTGACTGGCGGTGGTGGGTGCCGCCATGGATATCATTCCAGGAGAACAGAGACTAACAAAAACCATAATCACCAGCAGACTACGCATAGCGGCAGCAGCCCTAATGATAGATAAATCCAGAAATGACAATACTCAAAGCCCAGAGCACTGCGATAGCCCCCAAAACAATACCTGCATTAGGACTACCTTTCCAGGAATAACTTTTCTCTTTCTTTTTCACTGCTCGTTCCCTAGGGGATGGTTTCCAGCTTAAATTATCTAAGTAAGTATTCACAAAACCACTGTGCCCTCTCTCCTGATTCACAACGCCTGGATCGCTCTCCCTGAAAGCGCATCTTGCGAGACGTGGACAAGTTGATTGCCGTTCATGCTGAGAATGAAGCTCGGATCAATGCACGCAAGGCTTTGTTTGTAGGGCGAGAATAACTGTTATCTCGCTGCGGTTGGAGTCCCTTTGAAGGTTGGTCTCTCACGGGTTGGCCCCTGGTGACGATTGTGGCGGGTCAGATTGCCTGGAAAGATGGAGCGCTTCAGCCTGAGGTGCGGGGTCAAGAATTGACGTTTAATGCTTAGCACTATTCAGGATCTTTGGAGCGCTTGCGTCCTTTGGGAGGACGGCATAAATTCCTCCGACCTATGTGATATTGAGGGCATTGCCCCTCTCTAGCAAACCCCTATGCCTGTTTATCTTTATTACGGTGAGGATGCCTACGCTTTAGAAAACGCAGCCCATGCCCTGCGAAAGAAATGGGTGGAGGCGGCTTGGGAGGCCTTTAACTATCAGCGGTTAGGAGCGGAAGCCGGACAAGAAGCCCTGAACATCGCGCTCACACCGGCTTTTGGACAAGGAGACCGCCTGATATGGCTAGAAAATGCCCAGATCTTACAGGGCTGTTCTGATGAGTTATACAAAGAATTGGAGCGTACCCTTCCCTTGCTGCCTCCAGAAAATCACTTGCTCTTTAGCATCGTTGGCAAACCAGACAAGCGGCTGAAGTCAACTAAGTTCATTGAGAAAATTGCTAAGACCCAAGAATTCAGCTTAATTGCTAGTTGGAATGAAGAAGCCATTTTGCATCAAGTACAAGCGAAGGCCCAAGCAAAAGGATTAAGATTGAGCGCTGAGGCATCTGTTCTCTTAGCCGATGCTGTAGGTAATGATACTCGGTGCTTAGAAAATGAACTAGAGAAGCTTTCTTTATACACCAAAGATAGTGCAATCAATGGCTCCAATGAAGCCATTGTAGAAAAAGAAATAATAGAAGATTTGGTTCCTTCTACAGCACACAATAGTTTCCAACTCGCTTCCAGTATTCTTCAGGCAAAAACAGGGAGAGCCTTAGATATTTTACATGAGCTTTTAGGCCGAAATGAGCCTGCACTAAAGGTCAGCGCTGTATTAATCAGCCAGTTTAGAACCTGGACTTGGATCAAAGTTTTGAGTGAAAAAGGAGGAAAAGATCTCAAGGAAATTGCAGAAATCGCAGAGATTGGGAACCCTAAAAGAGTCTTCTTTCTACAGAAAGAAGTGAAGAGAGTCCAAACGAGGCAGCTGCTGAATACCCTTGAGGTACTCATAGATTTAGAAGTCGCTCTTAAATCAGGGAATACTGCTAGAGAAGCTTTGGAAATTGCAGTAATTAGGCTCTGTAAAATATTGCAATAAACACCACCACTTTCGAAGAAGCCGCTATGATAAATCATGATTTAAGATGGTGAGGATATGAAAGAGTTGAAAGAAATAGAGTTTAATCAGCCTGTTGTCCCTCTTCATGTTTATCGTGAGTTGGCGACAGAAACCCAGTATCTTCGCAGACAGAACCAGAAATTGACGATTACCCAAGAGGAGTTAGAAGAGCAGAACCAAGCCTTTATGGATGAAATTCTTCGCCAAGAACAAGAAATCAGTCAGCTTAGTACTTATCAAAATTCCAGCAGCACGCCTCCTGAGCGTTCAAAGCCCTTTGTACCAGCCTTGTATCTGAAAGGTAAAAAGTCTCCGCCACAGGGACAGACGATGCGCACTGAATGGTTTATCCTCGTCGCGACCGTGCTTTTCTCTGGAGCATCAGGCTACGGAACCTTTTACTTTGTCCGAAATCTAGTTAATCCACTGCTCATGCGGTAGGCATTCTGTAAATTCCCGTACAGCCATTTGGTTTTTTTTGAAAGGGATGCTATTCTTCTTTAAGATTTTTGTAGTGTTCACTACATGAACTAAAAAGGGAGTGTCAGCGCTCAGAACTTATAGAAGAGGAGGCCCAAGTTGGCCAGAAGAAAAAGAAAAAGCCCTAGTCGTCTGCAGGGGAAGAGATTACTCGATTTAGTGCCCCGTTTCAAGTTGGATTGCGGTGAAGAGAAGTCTGTCACTGCGGCAAGACAATACATTCAGGAACGAGGGATTATTCCCCCCGCTCTACTCTTGGTTCGCCGCAATGAACACACGATTGACCGATATTTTTGGGCGCAAAAGGGTTTGTTTTCTGCACAATACGTAGAAGAGAACCATTTTTTGTTCCCTAGCCTTCACGATTTCGTGAACGAGGAGCTTTCTAAGGCTGGTTAGTCTTTATTTTGTTGATTGGGGGAGAGTATTTTCCCCCATTTTCCTGTGTTTACTCTTAGCAGTATTCGTACTCAACGCTTTCATTGATGAGCACAGAGAATATCTTAAATATGTAATTTTAAAAACTGGGAGTGGCGGGACTTGAACCCGCACGTCTCTTACGAAACTTCAGATTTTAAGTCTGATGCGTCTACCATTCCGCCACACTCCCGAGGTGATTCATTATAAGACGCGCTGTCCTCTTCCTCTCATCTCCAAGTAAGAGATTTTTGACTGAGCAGCGGAGAGGCCCAGAAGACTATTCAGGAGGGGCTAAATCTACAGCTTCTGGTCCTTTCGCGTGTACAACTAACCGACGCTCCGGCTCACGGCCTCGACTTTCCGTTTGCACATCTTCATGGACACTCAAAATCGTATGCACATAGCGCCGTTCAGCAGAAGACATCGGTTCAAAGACGTACTCCTGTCTCATGGAGCGCACGTAGTCTAGGGCTGCGTCCGCCAAGTCCCGCAACTCTTGCTGCCTACGCTGACGATAGCCAGCAAATTCAATAGTGTAGGAATGTTGTTCCTCGGGAGCGGCATGGATATTGAGCAGCGTATTGGCCAAGAACTGAATCGCATCCAAAGAAGAGCCGCCCGCACCAACCATTACCTGCTGTTGTTCAGGGCTAAAATTGTGCTCATCGATGCGCAACCAAAGCGATTCGGCCTGCTCTTCTTCAAGAGCCTGTACCGCTGTAGGCAAACCCATCAAACTCAGTACCTCTTCCACCCATTGCTTCCCCCGGTCCTGTGCAGTCATATTGCTTTTCTCTGAGGTTAATCTGGTTTCTTTCGGTCTTTGCGTTGCTTACGATTACTGCTGCTATTGTCGCCCTTTTCTGTAGCCTGAACATCTATCGTTTTCCTCGCACGGCGAGAGTTGCCTTCAAACGGAATTTCCATACCTGTTCCCGCTTCTTTCATCTGTTGCTGCTGTTGCAACTGTTCTTTGATTTTTTGAAGATTCTCGGGCAAGGGCTCACGATAGAGAATAAAGGTCTGGGCAATTTGGAAGATATTGGAAATAACCATGTATAACAGGACCCCGGCCGGTAAGGGGAAAAAGATAAACATCGCCGTTAGCAAAGGAGGCGTTATCTTTTGGGTCAACTGCTGTTGCTCATTCTGAACAACCATGTTTTTGGAAGTAATAGCCTGGGAGACGAACAGGGAAAGACCAAAGAAAACAACGAGCAATAGGGTATCCCAATGGATTTTGTTTTCCGTGAAAACGCCCACATGGCCAATCTTTTCAATGAATAAGAAACCCTTGTCTGCAGCGATACCTTTCACATGGGCTTCAACCATGACATCGCCTTCAGCCTTGGCTGTCAGAAGACCATTATCGGAAAGGGCGATTTTATCCTTTCCATTTTTGATCACCCAGGTAACGGGAAGTTTGGTAAAAGGTTGACCGTTTGGATCTTTGACTTTGAGCTGCAAAGACTTGCCAACAGGCACTTTCCCGCCAGCAGGTTCAACCGTTACCGGTTCATGAGTGGAGGTATTTAGGTAGATATTGTGTGGACCGACTTTTCCCTCCACCTGTAGTTGTTCTGTGGCGGGAACCATTTTCAGATTCACGTTGTAAATCTGGTCTGAGAAGGGCGAACCCCTCAAGGTGGCGAATAGCGCAAACAGAATCGGCATCTGCACGAGCACGGGCAAGCAACCTGCCAGAGGATTGCCAAATTCTTTAAAGAGTTCTGCCTGGGCTTGCTGAAGCGCTGTCGGGTCATTCTTATACTTCTGCTGAATCTCTTTTTGCCGCTCTTGCATGATGGGCTGAGAGACCTGCATCCGACGCATGCTTTGGATACTCTTGGCAGTAAGAGGCCAAAGAGCGAATTTCACAACGAGCGTGAGTAAAACAATGGACCAGCCGTAATCCTGCACGATCTTGAAGAAAAAATCCAAGATCGGCAGCATGAAATTGTTTGTTAAAAAGCCAACTCCAAAATCCATAACGTGGGCAAGCCCCGCGACATCTCACTCATCTTAACGTTTCGTAGCAGTCTTGTTGCTAATGGTTGATGGACCAGCGTTAACCATCCGCTCTCGAATCCGGTCAGCAATTTCCCGGAACTTAGGCACAGCCTTCAATTCCAGACGCGCACCATCCTTCAAGACCAAAAGAAGGGTGCCATACCCAAACAAGCCACCCACGACAGAAGCGGGAACGTCTTTGACTTCTACAATTTCTTTGTAGGTCACATCAGTGCGATCACGCCCCATCCATCCCCCTTCTACACTCAGGCGCAAATTGGTGAACCGATAGCGGACAAAAATCCAACGGACGAGGGAACCAATCCAGATCGGTAACCAAATAACCGTCACCAGCAGAACGGTATTTGTTATCAGATCACCTGGGTGAATGCGTCCTTCATAAATCACCTCTTCCTGAATCGCCATACAGTACTCCAGCCTTCATAAGCAGATTATTTAATTCTGACTTAATAATTGCAAATGAGCTACCTACAGCCTCAGTTCGTAAAACAACGACCATATCAACGGGGGCGATTTTGGGTAAAAATTCTCTAAATGCTTCTCGAACCAGTCGCTTGAGACGGTTACGCACTACAGCTTTTCCCACCTTAGTGCTTATGGAAATACCCACCCTTGGCTCAGAAACTCCATTCTTCAAGACGAGAAGAACTATGGAAGGACAACTGAACCTACGGGCTTTTTCATAAACTCGCTTAAACTGCCAGGATTTACGCAAGCGATAGGGCTTTGGAAGCACTTAATTGCCGATATAAAGCACTAAATAGCCAAACGGTGACGTCCCTTTTTGCGACGAGCATTCAAGACCCGGCGACCGCCCACGGTGAGCATGCGGGCGCGAAAACCGGAGGTGCGCTTGCGCTTGCGATTGGTGCCCCCAAGGGTACGCTTCATAACCGTTCCTCAATTCCTAATCAATGTGGGGGCATCAAAAATACCCAAGTCCAAGATCATACGTCAAAACCTGCACTTAAGAATAGAGATTCCCTTTGGGTAGAGGACGGTTAGAATGAAACACCCTAACCAATAAGCGTCTTCAAGCGTCTTCTTCTCTGGATAGTCCACTACCGATAGGGTTTTGCCCTTTCTCGAACACTATTTGTGGTCAGTAGTGCTGGACGCACGTTCAGATCATGAGTAGAATTGCCGCAAATTGCTGTTAGATTTTCCCCCTCGGCGGAGTGTAGTAGGTGCAACTCACCATCGAAAGCCTTTGGTCTGAAATTCTAGAGCGTCTACGGATGCGTCTGACGCGCCCAGCTTACGAAACCTGGCTTAAGCCCGCCAGTGTGGAAGCTTTTGACGAAAATAAGCTCACTATCCAAACTTCTACCCCTTTTGCGCGTAACTGGTTGCAGAAACACTACGCAGCAGCGATCGCAGAGGCGGCGCACGAAGTTCTCGGTAAGTCTGTAGAAGTATCTTTTACCTCCAGCGAATCTTCCGAGGACGAACTCAGAACAGAGGCGATCGAGAATATCTCGCCGAAAGCTGCTCCAGCTCCTAAATCAGACTTTATTATTGGGACCCTAAACTCCAAGTATGTTTTTTCACGCTTTGTGGTGGGCGCAACTAACCGTATGGCCCATGCGGCTTCTCTAGCCGTAGCGGAAGTGCCAGGGAAAGATTTCAATCCTCTTTTTCTATGTGGTGGCGTGGGCTTGGGCAAAACCCATCTCATGCAAGCTATTGGCCACTATCGCCTGGAAGTCAACCCAGAGAGCAAAATCTGCTATATCAGTACCGAACGATTCACCAATGACCTGATCGAAGCGATTAACCGAAATGCCATGCAAGCTTTTCGAGACCGCTATCGGAAAGTAGACCTCCTAATGATTGATGACGTGCAGTTTTTGGAAGGGAAAGAATACACACAAGAAGAGTTTTTCCACACTTTTAACGTGCTTCACGAAGATGGAAAGCAGCTTGTTCTGGCAGCAGACCGTCCACCCCATATGATTTCCAGGCTGCAAGATCGGTTAAGTTCTCGCTTCTCTATGGGCCTGATTGCTGATATTCAGGCGCCTGATTTAGAAACCCGCATGGCTATTCTGCAAAAAAAAGCAGAAGACGAAGGAAATTACATTCCCAAAGAAGTTATTCAATTTATTGCCACTACCTATACCAACAACATCAGAGAACTCGAAGGAGCACTCATTCGTGCCATAGCCTATGTCTCCATCTCAGGGCTACCGATGCGGGTGGAAACGATTCGGCCCATTCTTTCCCCTCCACAACCGAAGGGTGAGGTCACCCCGAATTCGGTACTGGATATAGTTAGCGAAGAAATGGGCATTGACCTAGAAGAACTGCGCGGTAACTCCCGTAAGCGAGAAATCTCCACCGCTAGACAAATCTGTATGTATCTTTTGCGCAGTCACACAGACTTGAGTCTGCCTAAGATTGGTGGAATTTTGGGAGGCAAGGACCATACTACGGTGCTCTACGCTATCGAGAAAATCAGCGAACTAAAGAGCCGTGATGCCCAGACTACACGGCTACTCCAGCGCATTTCTCAACGGTTGATTTCAGAGACAGATTGAGTACCTACTCTACCTGCGTGCTGGTCAATTGAGTAGTGGCTGCTGAAAATAGGGACAAAAAGACACAAAAGGGGGTAAATACTATCAAATATCTGTGGATAACTTGTGGAAAGCCTGTGGATAAACTGGGGAGAAAGGGCCTATTTATCCACAGGTAAATATACCCTGTGGATAACTTCAAACTTATGCACAGATCAATCCACAGGCCTGTGGATTTTCTAATCCTTACCCAGAGAGAGTTTCATGAGTTTTCCACATTTTCCACACCCCCTACTACTACTACTAAATAAAATATTTAAAAAAGACAGAAGAATACTTCTAGAAGGAACGATGAAAAATTTCAGATTCTATTGAACCCACAAAATCTAGGTCTTTCTCCTCGAATACTCAGACCTTGAAAACCAAAAATACAAGACCAAGCTCTTGCTAAAATCATCGCCATGTAAAGACCATCCAGATAATCCACTGAAAATACCGAAAACACAGGGCTCTTCCTCATGAAATTAGTTTGTGGTCAAGAACAGCTAAATCAGAACTTAAATCTCATCAGTAGGGCCGTAGCGACCCGGCCGACCCACCCGATCTTGTCCAATATTTTGGTGGAGGCTACTGATGATGGCTTCATGACCCTCACCGCCTACGACCTAGACCTGGGGATTGTCAGTCGTTTTCCAGCAGAGGTGGAGGTCCCCGGCCGCACCACCCTCCCAGCCAAGTACCTCAGCGATATTGTCTCCAAACTTCCCGCCAAGGCCCCGATTACCTTCGCCATGCAAGGGGACGACCTGGTGATGCTGGAATGTGGGTTTAGTGAATATCAGGTCCGGGCTATGGACCCAGTGGATTTCCCCGCTATTCCTCAGCTTCCTGAGGCTGATTCCTTCCACGTGGAAGTTCAAGATTTACTTCTGGGTTTAGATTTCACGCTCTTTTCAGCCTCGGCTGATGAGACCAAGCAGGTTCTTACCGGGGTGCATATCAAAACAGCGAAGGATAATGCAGAATTTGCAGCCACGGATGGGCATCGTCTGGCGGTGATCCGCACCCCTCCTGTAGCCGCAAATGGCACAAAAACCGCTCCCGTCTTAGATGTGACTATTCCAGTGCGCGCCCTTCGGGAACTGCAGAAAATGCTCAGTGCGCATACGGCAGAAACGGTAGAGGTCAGTCTAGACCGGGGACAAGTCATTTTCCAGTTGCCTGACCAGCGTCTTACCACTCGCCTTTTGGATGGCCAGTACCCCAACTACGGGCAGCTAATTCCTGAAAGTTTTATTCGGACCGCAGACTTGGAACGCAAGTCCTTCTTAAATGCCCTAGAACGCATCTCAGTCCTGGCCGACCAGAAAAACCACATTGTCCGCATGGATTTCTCCTCTACGGGCATCCTGACCCTCTCTGTAGACGCTCCTGATGTGGGAAGTGGTCGGGAACAACTAGAGATCCGCTATACCGGCGAAGACCTCACGATTGCCTTCAATGTGAAATATCTTCTGGAAGGGCTCAGAGTCATTCAGGCTAGCGATATCAAGCTCCAGTTCAATGGCCCCGTCAATCCAGCGGTACTCAAACCGATTGATGGCAGCGATTTTTCCTATTTGGTCATGCCGGTGCATCTGCGCAATTAAACGCATCTCTTTCTACAAGCTTAAGCAGACAAATTTTTCAATCGACTTTGTAACGTCTCCATTTGCAAATAAAGCTCTGCTAGTTCCTCTTGGCTTTTCTGGACAATCTCTTTCGGAGCCCGCTCCACGTAACTCTTATTATCCAAACGGACTTTTAGTCCTTGAACATCTTTCTCCAGTTTTTCCAGACGCTTTTGAATACTTTCCTTAAGCGCTTTTAAATCTACTACGCCCGTTAGAGGCAGCAGAACTTGGACCGTTTCCACTACCCCAGGAAAAGCTTGGGCCACAGGCTGTTCTAGCTTTTCTGTAATGGTTAATGTTTCCACTCTGGCTAGATTGCAGATATAAGCCTGCGCTTCTTCAAGAAGCTGTTTTTGAGCATTTTCACTTTGTAGAATTACATCTACTTTCTGAGCAGGCTCGATCGAAGCATCGTTTCTGAGTCCCCGAATACAGCGAATCACACCTTG
Source organism: Candidatus Sivonenia alaskensis PMM_0068 (assembly GCA_949127685.1). Classification (GTDB taxonomy): domain Bacteria; phylum Cyanobacteriota; class Cyanobacteriia; order Gloeobacterales; family PMM-0068; genus Sivonenia; species Sivonenia alaskensis. The sequence continues at coordinate 16,773 of CASBPW010000019.1, forward strand.
AATCAGACCGAACTGTTTCTCGATATCACTATCCAAGAAGCTCCCTTCGTAGGGATAGGGTTGTACAGAGATGGATGATTCTTGATTGTTATGGGTGAGTACTTGCCAGATCCCTTCCGTTAGATGGGGCATCCAGGGATGTAGGAGCTTCAAGGTTCCTTCTAGGACGTAGGCCAAGACTTTTTGTGCGGTTTGCTTCGCCTGGGGATCATCTCCTCTTAGGCGAGGTTTTACTAACTCGATATACCAATCACAGTAGTCATCCCATAAGAAGGTATAGATAGACTTTGCGGCGGCACCCAATTCATATTTTGGAAAGGCATAGTTAGTCTCTTGAACTAGTTCTGCGTAGCGGTTTAAGATCCAGCGATCGGCTAACTCTAAGTTTTCGAGATCAGGAAGTCCTAATTCATCAGGAGTTTTACCTTCTAAATTAGTCAGTACAAATCGAGAAGCATTCCATACTTTATTGGCAAAGTTGCGAGAGGCTTCTACGGAGGGAGATTCTCCTGTAGACCGCTGGTAATCCATCCGGATATCTTGACCTGCTCCTGCTACTTGAGAAACCAGAGTAAAACGTAGAGCATCGGTTCCATAACGACCCATTAGTTCTAGGGGATCAATGCCATTACCTTTACTTTTAGACATTTTCTGGCCTTTTTCATCCAGCACAAGGCCATTAATATATACGTCTTTAAATGGAATTTTCCCTGTGAATTCATGAGCCATCATCGTCATTCGGGCTACCCAAAAAAAGATAATGTCGAATCCGGTCACGAGTACGGAGGTGGGATAAAACATTTTAAAATCAGTAGTTGCTTCCGGCCAACCTAAAGTGGAAAAAGGCCACAATCCAGAAGAGAACCAAGTGTCTAAAACATCTTCATCTCGTTCAAGTTGAATGTCTGGACCAAATTGTTCACGGGCTTTGAGATAAGCCTCTTCTTCCATCCGGGAAACGATAATCGGATCATTCTTACCTTTTTGAACAATCCCATCTTTGACTAAATACCAAGCTGGAATTTGATGTCCCCACCATAACTGACGAGAAATACACCAATCTTGGATATTTTCTAACCAGTCTCGATATACCTTGGCCCATCGTTCTGGCACAAAATGAGGTTGATTTTTATCGTCTAAAGCCGCTAAAGCACTTTGCGCCAAAGGCTCCATTTTCGCGAACCATTGCGTTGAAAGCAGTGGTTCAATAGGGACTCCCCCCCGCTGCGAGAAAGGTACTGAATGCCTATAGGGATCAACTTTCTCTAAAAGCCCGTGTTCTTCAAACCAGGCCACTACATTTTTGCGGGCTTCAAATCGATCTTGACCTGCAAAAGGACCTCCATTTTCATTGAGCGTCCCATCCATGTTGAGAATATTGATAAAAGAGAGATCATGCCGTTTACCTGTGGCAAAATCATTGGGATCATGAGCTGGCGTAACTTTGACGCATCCAGTTCCCACTTCGGGATCAACGAGAATTTCATCTCCGATAATCGGGATTGCTCTATTTTGAATCGGCAACAGAATCGTTTTTCCGATCAAATCTTTGTACCGCTCATCTTTAGGATTAACTGCTACCGCCGTATCTCCCAGCATGGTTTCCGGTCTGGTGGTGGCGACGACTAGATAACGGTCAGGCTCATCTTTGATCGGATAGCGGAAATACCACAGGCTTCCATCGACTTCTTTGTTCTCCACTTCCAAATCAGATACGGCAGATATAGAAGCGGGGCACCAGTTCACCATGTACTCACCACGGTATATCAGGCCCTTTTCATACATGCCTACAAAAGCTTCGACAACTGCCTGGGAAAGCCCTTCATCCATCGTGAAGCGTTCCCGCGACCAATCACAGGAGCAGCCCAAGCGCTTCAATTGATTAACAATTTCGCTGCCATACTTTTCTTTCCACTGCCAAACCCGCTCAAAAAATTCATTTCGACTCATAGCTTTGCGTTGCTCAGCACCGGCTAGAGAAGCTTTCTTTTTCTGTTGTTCGGCAAGTTCTCTATATTCCTTGGTGTATGCCAAGGCTTCGCGGCCTAATTCCCGTTCCACCACCGTTTGCGTTGCAATTCCTGCGTGGTCTGTTCCTGGTAGCCAAAGAGCCTTGTAGCCCCGCATCCGATGATAACGGATCAAGACATCCTGCAGTGTATTGGTCAGGGCATGACCAATGTGGAGATTCCCCGTGACGTTAGGTGGAGGAATCATGATGCAGTAGGGCTCCCCTGGTCCATCTACATCGACTGTGTAAAAGTCTTTCTCCTCCCAGTGTTTCTGCCAAAGGGATTCGGTCTCAAAGGGGTTGTATTGGGAGGGAAGGATAGCTTGGGGCATGACACATAAATAGCTCTTAGGCTAATCGTGACATATGCAAGGTCTGTTGTTCTGCGCATTGTGGCTGGGCAGGTTGTACGGAACTCCCAATGTACCGATGGGAAAACATTCCACTCACTCAGTCAATCGACGTCGTGGGCAAAGCGTCGATATAAAAAGTCAAGGGCGTAGTTGCGTAGTTCGTAGTACTCTGGTTCCTCCATAATCCGGGCGCGGGAGCGAGGTCTGGCAAAGGGAATAGTCAGCACTTCACCGATCCGAGCAGCGGGACCGTTGGTCATCATCACCAAGCGATCGGCGAGAAACAAGGCTTCGTCGATGTCGTGGGTGATCATCAGCACAGTACAGCGACGCTCGTTCCAGATCTTGAGCAATTCTTCTTGCAGTTCTTCCTTAGTTAGGGCATCGAGGGCGCCAAAGGGCTCGTCGAGGATGAGTACTTCCGGGCGGATTGAGAGGGCGCGGGCGATGGCCACCCGCTGTTTCATTCCGCCTGAAAGCTGATCGGGCTTTTTGTCAGCAGAGACCGTGAGGCCGACGAGGTCGAGGTTTTCGCGGACGCGGGTGGTCTTTTCGGCTTTTGAGAGTTTGGGGTAAACAGCGTCGACGGCGAGGTAGATATTCTCGAAGGCGCTCAGCCAGGGCAGTAGCGCATATCCTTGAAAGACGACCATACGGTCAGGGCCAGGTTGGATGATCGGCTGGTTCCTAAGGCGGACGCTCCCGGAAGTTGGGGTAGCAAAACCGCTGACCATGTTGAGCAGGGTGGTCTTGCCACAGCCCGAGTGGCCGATCAGGCAAATAAATTCACCTTCGTTCACGGCTAGATCGATGTCCTGAAGGACGGTGAATGGACCTTTGGCGGTTTCGTAGACTTTGCTAACTCCTCGGATATCGAGAAACTGGGTCATGGCTGGAGCCTCCTGGTGAGAATAAAGATCAAGGCAAGATAACTTCGGCGATGTAGACATCGCTCTTAATCGCCAAATTGTTGAGGTAACCGATCGGATTATCGGTATCAAAGGGAGCACTGTCGAACAGTTGAATGGCGCTACGTTTGTAGTTGATGTCGAGGCCGAGTTCGCGGGCGGCAGTGCTGAAAGCGTTCACTTTGCAGGTGCGCTCAAGAATTTCGACCCAGTTGCGCGGAAAAGGCACGATGCCCCAACGAGCCATCTGGGTCATAATCCAGAGCTGTTCGGTCCGGCTCGGACGGTTGACGCCAGCGCCAGCGAACTCATGGTGGCTGTACTGCCAGTGATGGTCCTCCAGATTGCAGAGATTGGCATCGGTGTCGCTTAGTTGCACATAGGCGGGATCGACACCCAGGTACTCTGGACGACAGAGAATGGTGCGAATTTCTTCGGTATTGTTGGCATCGGCGCAGAATTGACAGGCTTCCAGGAGGGCTTTGATCAGGGCGAGGTGGGTATTCGGGTGAGCCTGTGCCCAGTCTTCCCGAACGCCCAGGACTTTGCCGGGGTGGCCGAGCCAGATTTCTTGATCCGTGGCTGCAGTGAAGCCGATGCCCTCGACGGCTGCCCGAATATTCCAGGGTTCGCCGACGCTAAAACCGTCGATGTTTCCGGAGCGTAGGTTAGCGACCATCTGGGCAGGGGGAATGACCGTAAGTTCAACATCGCGGTCTGGGTCGATACCGCCAGCAGCGAGCCAGTAGCGCAACAGGAGGTTGTGCATGGAGGCAGGATGAACGACCCCTAGGGTATGGCGCTGCTTAGGTGTGTTCTGGAGGTAGGTTTTGAAGCCTTGGAGATCGTACACCCCTTCCTCGTAGAAGCGTTGCGCCAGGGTCACGGCGTTGCCGTTGCGGGTGGTGGTCAGCGAGGTCACCACGGGCAGAGGTC